>NZ_JBFAET010000027.1:0-70265 GCF_040642095.1 Streptomyces sp. NPDC020362 | reverse complement strand
TGGGGCCCGTTGGAGGCCACGAACGCCGCCCGGAGGCGGCGTTCGTGGCCAAGTCTCAGCCACCGTCGCGCGGTTCACCAGGGTTGCAGGGGGTTGCAACTTGTTGGTGTCTGTGCGCGGAGTGTGTGCCTCCGGCATGGTCAGGGCGGCAGTATGAGAGACACAGCCGGACCGGAAACCGCCGCCGGAACGGCTTGACAAATGTGTTCGATGCCCTTTCCCGGGAGGACCCCAGTGGTGAACCCGCCGATGAACGTGGCGCGACTGGTCGCCGTGGACGCGGCGCAGGCGGCGCGGGTGCTGAGCGAGGTACGCGAGGCCACACTCGCGGGACAACGTGCGCGGATCGCACCCCGGCCGGTGATCGAGCAGTCCTGGGGACGGATGCTGCGCAGTGGGGTCGACCCCGACCACGACTTCAGGTCCCAGCCCCTGTCCCTGGACGAAGTGCGGCGCAGACGGGAGGAGTCACCGCTCCGGCACATCCTGCCGGTGCTGCGCGAAGGTCTGCTTTCGGTCGCGGACGTGGCCCAGCACATCATGGTCGTCGCGGACGCCGAGGGACGTGTGCTGTGGCGGGAGGGTTCGGCTCAGGTCCTGCGCAAGGCCGACAGCCTGGGGTTCCTGCTCGGCGCCGACTGGCGCGAAGACGTCGTCGGCACCAACGGCGTGGGCACCCCGGCGGTGGTGCGGCGGCCCGTGCAGGTCTTCGCCGCCGAGCACTTCGTCCGCTCGCACGCCTCCTGGACCTGCACGGGCGCCCCGATCACCGATCCCCGGGACGGCCGGCTCATCGGAGTGGTGGACGTGAGCGGCCCGCTGGAGACCATGCATCCGGCGACCCTCGCCTGGGTGGACTCGGTCGCCAAGCTCGCCGAGGCCCGGCTGCGCGAGCTGCACCTGGCCTCGCTGGAGCGGCTGCGCACGATGGCTGCGCCCGTGCTGGCCCGGCTGGACGGACGGGCACTGGCGGTGGACCGGGACGGCTGGGCGGCCGCCGTGACCGGGATGCCCTATGTACGGCGTGTCACGCTGCCCAAGTCGCTGACGCCGGGGCGCCGGTGGCTGCCCGGGCTCGGCTCGTGCGCGGTGGAGCCGCTGGCCGGGGGCTGGCTGCTGCGGGCGGCCGAGGACGCACCGCCGTCCGGCGTCACCCGGATCACGCTGGACCTGAGCAGGCCGTCCCGCAGTTCGGTGACCGTGGCCGCCGCCGCGGGCTCCTGGTCCCGGGAACTCAGTCCCCGGCATGCGGAGTTGCTGTATCTGCTCGCCGAGCACCGCTCCGGGCGCGGGGCGGCGGGCCTCGCCGAGGACCTGTTCGGGGATCCCTCCAGGACCGTGACCGTAAGGGCAGAAATGTCCAGAATTCGACGGTACCTCGGGGATCTTCTGCAACACCGGCCGTATCGTTTCTGCGAGGACGTGGAGGTCGAGGTGCTGCCGCCCGGCGACCCCCGTGACCTGCTGCCCCAGTCGACGGCACCGGCGGTGGCCCGGCGACGGGCGGCGCCAGGGACCGGCTGACGGGGACGAGCCGACACCCCCTAACGAGGCACGGGCACATCGGTGACGCCCATGGGTGCACCAACTGTCCCGTGCGGGTGGGTTCCAGGTCATTACGGGGTCTTGGCCCCGCGCCACCCCTCACTGCCGTAGCATCGCTACGGGCCTCCCCATCTGCTTCTCCGTCAACCCGCGGAGCACCAGGCGCAGTTGGCCCGCTCCGGTGCGCGAGCGAGCCGAAGGGGCGCGCCGGAGGCGAAGGAGCCCTGACAGAGGGGACGAGATGAAGCATCGCGGCAGACACCGCCGGCGCAGACGGGGCGCGGCCCTGCGTGCGGTCCTGGCCGGGACCGCGCTGGCTCTCACCGCAGCCGCCACCCTGATCAGCGCCTCGCAGGCCGGGGTCGCCGAGAACCCCGGCGCCCTCAAGCCACTGACCTCCCGGGCGGACACCGGCCCACTGCGGCTCCAGGAGCACCTGGTGCCCGCCCCCACGCTGAACCGGCTCGCCGCCTCCATGGGCCGCCCGGTCGGCGTGGACGCCGTACTGAAGGACGCCGACCGCACCCTGCGCGACGGCGGCGACTGCTCTGCCGGGGACCGCGCGACCCTGCCCGTCACCCCGGCCGCCGCCCGCGGCTACTGCTGGGACCGGGCCGATGCGGCCGCCACCGCCTGGCGGCCGGCCTCGGTGACCACCTCCGGGGACGCCGACGACGACGGTGTCTGGGGCACCCACCGGGTGGTCCTCACCGGCTGGACGCACAGCACCACCACGGGACCCGCCGCCGAGCGGGGCCTTGCCAGGGTCGCCTTCGTCGACGCCGACCGCCCCGGCCGCCCCGCCTACCGCTGGGTGCTCCTCGTGGTGCCCGTCGACGGCGGCCGCGACTACCGGGGCCTCGCCTCCCGTATCTCCGGCATGGTCTGGTACCAGGACAAGCTGCTGGTCACGACCACGACCGGTAGCGCCGACGCGCTCTACGTCTACGACCTCGACCGCATCCAGCGCACCACGGCGGACGGACCCGCGATCGGCCGGGTGCCCGGCGGCTGGTCCGCCGACGGCTACCGGTACGTGATGCCCGCCGTCGGCTCCTACCGCTTCTCCGCCGGCCGCTGCACCCCGTCGGGCCCGCCCTGCCCCGGCGCCCTCTCCCTGGACCGCGGCACCGCGCCCGACAGTCTCGTCGCCGGCGAGTGGACCGCCCCCGGCAGCGGCGGCCGGCACGCCCGGCTGTGGCGGTACGCATTCAGTACGGACCCGGCGCGCAGCGGCCTGCTCGCCACCGACGCCGCCGGGCGGGCCGAAGCGGTCGAGGCCTACCGGACGCGGACGGCCGGCATCCGGGGCGTGCTGTCGTACCGGCGGGCGGGGGCGGCAGGTCCGTCCTGGTATGTGGGACGGGTGTCCAGTTCCGCGGACGGCCATGGCGGGCTGTGGCGACAGGACACGAAGGGCGCGGCGGCGGCCCGCTGCGGCTCGGACGCCTCGCACCACTGCTGGGCGGCGGCCCCGGGCTCCCTGGCGTACTGGCAGGCGACGGGCGAGGTGTGGTCCCTGTCGGACCGGATGCTGTTCGCGGTGCCCCTGGCCGCGCTGGACCGGTCACTGGGGTAGCCCCGGGCCCGGCCGAGGCACCGGCCCCCGTGCCCCGCGGGGTGACCGGGACGATCGACAGACGGCCGGGCGGGATGATTCCCTGGCCCGCATGAGCAGCATCCCCGTCACCACCTGGTCCCTGGAACTGACCTCGCCGGCCGACCTCCTGCCGGCCTCAGCCCCCGAGGGCGACGTGCCGATCGTCCGTGCCGAGGTCCCCTCCCCGGAGTTCAGCCGCTTTCTGTACACCTCGGTCGGCGGCGACATCCGCTGGACCGACCGCCTCGGCTGGAGCCACGCCCGATGGCTGGAGCACCTGGACCGCCCCGGGGTGGAGACATGGGTGGCGTACGACCGCGGTACCCCCGCCGGCTACGTCGAGCTGGACCCGCAGGACGACGGTGTGGTCGAGATCGCCCACTTCGGCCTGGTCCCCGCCTTCCGCGGCCGCCGGATCGGCGGCCACCTGCTGGCGTACGGCGCCGCCCGCGCCTGGGACCTGGCCGAGCGGTGGCCCGAGCGGACGCCGACGAAGCGGGTGTGGCTGCACACGTGCAGCAAGGACGGCGAGTTCGCGATGGACAACTACCTGCGGCGGGGCTTCAAGCTGTTCGACACGAAGGTCGAGGAGGAGGCCGAGGTGCCCGCGCCCGGTCCCTGGCCCGGGGCATACCCCGCCTGACCTGTCGGGACAAGCCGTCCCGCGCCGCATGTGACCGACGACACCCTTGTCCCACATTCCGGGACAAGGGTGTCCGCATGATGGACGAAGCTGGACTGTGTCCAGATCCCCGTGACACGCTTCCGCCATGTCTGGAACTGGAATTGCCTTGGTGAGTCGGCGGCACGTCGACCTCGGCCGCATGTCCAGCGCCATCTGTCCGGCGAGCTGACAGCACCAGCACCGCCGACTTTCCCGTACCTGATTCCTGCTGCGCAACGATGCGCGCATTCCTCCGTGCGCGCATATGCGCAGGTCAGAGACTCGCTTTCCGCCTGTCCGAAGGACGTACAAGCATGGCCGCCACCCCGCAGAATCCCGCCGCGTCCGCGCCCCGCCGCAAGGTGAGCCGTCACCGCGGCGAGGGGCAGTGGGCCGTAGGTCACTTCACGCCGCTGAACGGCAACGAGCAGTTCAAGAAGGACGACGACGGTCTCAATGTGCGGACACGCATTGAGACGATCTACTCCAAGCGCGGCTTCGACTCGATCGACCCCAACGACCTGCGTGGCCGGATGCGCTGGTGGGGGCTGTACACCCAGCGCAAGCCCGGGATCGACGGCGGCAAGACCGCGATCCTGGAGCCCGAGGAGCTGGACGACGAGTACTTCATGCTGCGGGTGCGCATCGACGGCGGGCGGCTGTCGACCGAGCAGCTGCGGGTGATCGGCGAGATCTCGCAGGAGTTCGCGCGCGGCACCGCGGACATCACCGACCGGCAGAACATCCAGCTGCACTGGATCCGGATCGAGGACGTGCCCACGATCTGGGACCGGCTGGAGGCGGTCGGCCTGTCCACCACCGAGGCATGCGGTGACACGCCCCGCGTGATCCTCGGTTCCCCGGTCGCCGGCATCGCCGCGGACGAGATCATCGACGGCACTCCGGCCGTCGAGGAGATCCACCGCCGGATCGTCGGCAACAAGGCGTTCTCGAACCTGCCCCGCAAGTTCAAGTCCGCGGTCTCCGGTTCGCCGCTCCTGGACGTGGCGCACGAGATCAACGACGTCGCGTTCGTCGGTGTCGTCCACCCCGAGCACGGCCCCGGCTTCGACCTGTGGGTCGGCGGCGGCCTGTCCACCAACCCGAAGATCGGCGTCCGGCTCGGCGCCTGGGTCCCGCTGGACGAGGTCCCGGACGTCTACGAGGGCGTCATCTCGATCTTCCGCGACTACGGCTACCGGCGCCTGCGCACCCGCGCCAGGCTGAAGTTCCTGGTCGCCGACTGGGGCGCGGAGAAGTTCCGCCAGGTGCTGGAGGACGAGTACCTGCAGCGCAAGCTGGTCGACGGCCCCGCGCCCGCGCAGCCGGTGGAGCGCTGGCGCGACCACGTCGGTGTGCACCGGCAGCAGGACGGCCGGTTCTACGTCGGTTTCGCGCCACGCGTCGGCCGGGTCGACGGCACGCAGCTGGCCAAGATCGCCGATGTCGCGGAGGCGCACGGCTCGGGCCGGGTGCGCACCACCGTCGAGCAGAAGATGATCGTGCTGGACGTCGAGGAGGCGCAGGTCGAGTCCCTGGTGGCAGGGCTGGAGGCGCTGGATCTGACGGTCAGCCCGTCCCCGTTCCGGCGCGGCACGATGGCCTGCACCGGCATCGAGTTCTGCAAGCTCGCCATCGTGGAGACCAAGGCGCGCGGCATGTCGCTGATCGACGAGCTGGAGCGCCGCCTGCCGGACTTCGACGAGCCGATCACCATCAACCTCAACGGCTGCCCGAACGCCTGCGCCCGTATCCAGGTGGCGGACATCGGTCTCAAGGGCCAGCTGGTCCTCGACGACAAGGGCGAGCAGGTCGAGGGCTACCAGGTGCACCTGGGCGGCGCCCTCGGCCTGGAGGCGGGCTTCGGCCGCAAGGTCCGCGGTCTGAAGGTCACCTCCCAGGAGCTGCCCGACTACGTCGAGCGGGTCCTCAAGCGCTACCA
This sequence comes from Streptomyces sp. NPDC020362, assembly GCF_040642095.1. Taxonomy (NCBI): domain Bacteria; kingdom Bacillati; phylum Actinomycetota; class Actinomycetes; order Kitasatosporales; family Streptomycetaceae; genus Streptomyces; species Streptomyces sp. NPDC020362. The sequence continues at coordinate 64,514 of NZ_JBFAET010000027.1, read as the reverse complement.
GGCGGAGCGCGCGGACGGCGAGCGGTTCGCCACCTGGGCCGCGCGTGCCGACGAGGAGGCCCTGTCGTGAGCGAGCGGGCCGCACCTTTCCACTGCCCCTACTGCGGCGACGAGGACCTGCGTCCCAGCGAGCAGGGCCACGGCGCCTGGGAATGCGGGGCGTGCAACCGCGCATTCCGGCTGAAGTTCCTCGGGCTGCTCGCCCGGGGTCTCCAGCGAGCCGACAACGGAGGGGACGACGGGATATGACGACCACTCAGGAAGAGCGCACGAACGAGGAGTTGAAGCGGCTCGCCGAACAGGCGGGCCGTGATCTGGAGGACGCCCCGGCCCTGGGGATCCTCCAGTGGGCGGCGGACACGTTCGGCAGGCAGTTCTGCGTCACCTCCTCCATGGAGGACGCCGTGGTCGCCCATCTGGCCTCCCGTGTGCTGAAGGTCGAGGCTCCCGTGGATGTGATCTTCCTCGACACCGGCTACCACTTCCCGGAGACCATCGGCACCCGGGACGCCGTCGCGGCCGTGATGGACGTCAACGTCATCACCCTCACGCCGAGGCAGTCGGTCGCGGAGCAGGACGCCGAGTACGGCCCGAAGCTGCACGACCGCGACCCCGACCTGTGCTGCGCGCTGCGCAAGGTCCGGCCCCTGGAAGAAGGGCTGAAGGGCTACCGGGCCTGGGCGACCGGCCTGCGCCGCGACGAGTCCCCGACCCGGGCGAACACCCCGGTCGTCGGCTGGGACGAGAAGCGGCAGAAGGTCAAGATCTCCCCGATAGCCCGCTGGACCCAGGACGACGTGGACGCCTACGTCGCCGAACACGGCGTGCTCACCAACCCGCTGCTGATGGACGGCTACGCCTCCGTCGGCTGCGCCCCGTGCACCCGCCGGGTCCTGGAGGGCGAGGACGCGCGCGCCGGCCGCTGGGCGGGCCGCGCCAAGACCGAGTGCGGGCTGCACGGATGACGACCTTCGACCAGCAGGAGAACCACGTGACCACCGGAGCCACCGTCTGGCTCACGGGTCTGCCGAGTGCCGGCAAGACCACCATCGCCCATGAGCTGGCCGGCCGGCTGCGCGCCGAGGGCCGGCGCGTCGAGGTGCTCGACGGCGACGAGATCCGCGAGTTCCTCTCGGCGGGCCTCGGCTTTTCCCGCGAGGACCGGGACACCAACGTGCAGCGCATCGGCTTCGTCGCCGAGCTGCTGGCCCGCAACGGCGTCACGGCGCTGGTCCCGGTGATCGCGCCCTACGCGGCCAGCCGGGACGCGGTGCGGGGGCGCCACGAGGAGAACGACACGGCGTACGTCGAGGTGCATGTGGCCACCCCCGTCGAGGTGTGCTCCGTGCGCGACGTGAAGGGCCTGTACGCCAAGCAGGCCGCGGGCGAGCTGACGGGGCTGACCGGGGTCGACGACCCGTACGAGGAGCCCGCGTCGCCGGATCTGCGGATCGAGTCCCACAACCAGACGGTGCAGGAGTCCGCGGCGTCGCTGTACGCCGTGCTCAGCGAAAGGGGACTGGCATGACGACCGTCGTTTCCGTGCACGAAGGCCACGAGGACGCAGACAGCCCGTACGCCCTCTCGCACCTGGACGCGCTGGAGTCCGAGGCGGTGCACATCTTCCGTGAGGTGGCGGGAGAGTTCGAGAACCCGGTGATCCTGTTCTCCGGGGGCAAGGACTCGATCGTCATGCTGCATCTTGCGCTGAAGGCGTTCGCGCCGGCCGCGGTCCCGTTCTCGCTGCTTCATGTGGACACCGGACACAACTTTCCCGAGGTGCTGGAGTACCGGGACCGTGCGGTGGCCGCACATGGGCTGCGCCTCCATGTGGCCTCCGTGCAGGACTACATCGACCGGGGTGTGCTCAAGGAGCGTGCCGACGGGACCCGTAACCCGCTGCAGACGCTTCCGCTGACGGAGAAGATCCAGAGCGAGAGGTTCGACGCGGTGTTCGGCGGTGGCCGGCGCGACGAGGAGAAGGCCCGGGCGAAGGAGCGGGTGTTCTCGCTGCGGGACGAGTTCTCCCAGTGGGACCCGCGCCGCCAGCGCCCCGAGCTGTGGAACCTCTACAACGGCCGGCACGCCCCCGGTGAGCACGTCCGTGTCTTCCCGCTGTCGAACTGGACCGAGCTGGACGTGTGGCAGTACATCGCCCGTGAGGGCATCGAGCTGCCGCAGATCTACTTCGCTCACGAGCGTGAGGTGTTCCAGCGGGCCGGCATGTGGCTGACGGCGGGTGAGTGGGGCGGTCCGAAGGAGAGCGAGACCGTGGTCAGGCGCCTGGTCCGTTACCGGACCGTGGGTGACATGTCCTGCACGGGTGCCGTCGACTCCGACGCGACCACGCTGGACGCCGTCATCGCCGAGATCGCCGCGTCCCGGCTGACCGAGCGCGGTGCGACCCGTGCCGACGACAAGCTCTCCGAGGCCGCGATGGAAGACCGCAAGCGCGAGGGGTACTTCTAAGCATGAGCACGACCACGACCGAGGCGCTCTCGGCCACCACCCTGCTGCGGTTCGCCACCGCAGGCTCCGTGGACGACGGCAAGTCCACGCTCGTCGGGCGGCTGCTGCACGACTCCAAGTCGGTTCTCACCGACCAGCTGGAGGCAGTGGAGCGGGTGTCGGCGAGCCGCGGCCAGGACGGCCCCGACCTCGCGCTGCTCACCGACGGCCTGCGGGCCGAGCGGGAGCAGGGCATCACGATCGACGTGGCCTACCGCTACTTCGCCACACCGCGGCGCCGGTTCATCCTCGCCGACACGCCGGGCCATGTGCAGTACACCCGCAACATGGTCACGGGAGCCTCCACGGCCGAGCTGACGGTGGTCCTGGTCGACGCCCGCAACGGCGTGGTCGAGCAGACCCGCCGGCACGCGGCGATCGCCGCGCTGCTGCGGGTGCCGCACGTGGTGCTCGCCGTCAACAAGATGGACCTCGTCGAGTACCGGGAGTCCGTGTTCGCCGCGATCGCCGAGGAGTTCACGGCGTACGCGACGGAGCTGGGCGTGCCCGAGGTCACCGCGATCCCGATCTCGGCGCTCGCCGGTGACAACGTGGTGGAGCCGTCCGCGAACATGGACTGGTACGGCGGCCCGACCGTGCTGGAGCACCTGGAGACCGTCCCGGTCAGCCATGACCTGGCGCACTGCCACGCCCGGCTGCCGGTGCAGTACGTGATCCGGCCGCAGAGTGCCGAGCACCCGGACTACCGGGGCTATGCCGGCCAGATCGCGGCCGGTACGTTCCGGGTGGGCGACCCGGTCACCGTCCTGCCGTCCGGGCGTACGTCGACGGTCTCGGGCATCGACCTGCTCGGTGAGCCGGTCGACGTGGCCTGGACGACGCAGTCGGTGACGGTGCTGCTGGCGGACGACATCGACGTCTCGCGCGGTGATCTGATCGTGCCGACGAAGGACGCCCCGGCCACCACGCAGGACGTGGAGGCGACCGTCTGCCACGTCGCCGACCAGCCGCTGACGGTCGGGCACCGGGTGCTGCTCAAGCACGGCACCCGCACGGTGAAGGCGATCGTCAAGGACATCCCGTCCCGGCTCACGCTCGACGACCTGTCCCTGCACCCGCACCCCGGGCAGCTCGTCGCCAACGACATCGGCCGGGTGAAGATCCGCACCGCGGAGCCGCTGCCGGTCGACTCCTACGCCGACTCGCGCCGCACCGGTTCCTTCATCCTGATCGACCCGAGCGACGGCACCACCCTCACCGCGGGCATGGTCGGCGAGTCGTTCGCGGCCCCCGAGCCGGTCAAGGACGGGACCGAGGACGACGGCTGGGACTTCTGACATGAACCAGACCGATTTCTACTCGACGTTCGCGAAGGAGGGCGGCCGCGTCGGCAGCGGCGCCCTCGGCAGCGGGCAGGGCGGAGTGGCGCGATGTGCGCGATGACGTACGCGCACTGCCTGCGCGCCCCGGCCCCCCACCCGACGTCCCGGAAGCGACGAAGACCTGCCGACCTCCCGGCCACGACCTGAAAGACCGTGACCGCCGGGCCAACGAGAGGAAAGCCTCCCGTGCCTGCCAACCGCTCATCGCTGCTCCGCCGCGGCATCGCCGCGCTCGCCGCACTCCCCCTGCTCACGCTGGCCGCCTGCAGCTACGGGTCCGAGTCCAAGAACGACACCTCCGACGCCAAGATCGCCGCCGGGGCCAAGAAGATCGACGGCCTGGACTCCGTCAAGATCGGGTACTTCGGGAACCTCACCCACGGAACCGCGCTGGTCGGCAACCAGAAGGGCTTCTTCCAGAAGGAGCTGGGCGCCACCAAGGCCGACTACCAGCTCTTCAACGCGGGTCCCTCCGAGATCGAGGCGCTCAACTCCGGCTCCATCGACATCGGCTGGATCGGTCCCTCCCCGGCGATCAACGGCTACGCCAAGTCCGAAGGCAAGAACCTGCGCATCATCGGCGGTTCGGCGTCCGGCGGTGTGAAGCTGGTCGTGAACCCGAAGAAGATCACGTCGCTGAAGGACGTCAAGGGCAAGAAGATCGCCACGCCCCAGCTGGGCAACACGCAGGACGTGGCGTTCCTCAACTGGGTGGCCGAGCAGGGCTGGAAGGTCGACGCGCAGAGCGGCAAGGGCGACGTCTCCGTCGTCCGCACGGACAACAAGGTGACCCCGGACGCCTTCAAGTCCGGCTCCATCGACGGTGCCTGGGTGCCGGAGCCGACCGCGTCCAAGCTGGTCGCCGAGGGCGGCAAGGTGCTGCTGGACGAGTCCTCCCTGTGGCCGGACAAGAAGTTCGTGATCACGAACATCATCGTGCGCCAGAGCTTCCTGAAGGAGCACCCGAAGGCCGTGGAAGCGGTCCTGAAGGCGTCGGTCGAGACCAACAAGTGGATCAACGCCAACCCGGACGAGGCGAAGGCCGCCGCGAACAAGCAGCTGGCGACCGACTCGGGCAAGGCCCTGCCCGCCGATGTCCTGGACCCGGCCTGGAAGTCCATCCAGTTCACCGACGACCCGCTGGCGGGCACCCTCAACACCGAGGCGCAGCACGCGGTGAAGGCCGGTCTGCTGGAGAACCCGAAGCTGGACGCCATCTACGACCTCACCCTCCTGAACAAGGTCCTCAAGGCCGAGGGCGGCAGCACGGTCGGTGACGCCGGACTCGGCGTCAGTTAAGTCCCGTAGCCGATGAGTTCCCAGGAGGTGACGACCATGTCCACGACTTTCGCCAAGGCGGCCGAGACCGTCGAGCAGGCGGCACGCCTTGAGCACGTCTCCAAGTCCTTCGCAGGACCGGCCGGACAGCAGCTCGTGCTGGACGACATCAGCCTCGATGTCGCACCGGGCGAGTTCGTCACCCTCCTGGGGGCCTCGGGCTGCGGCAAGTCGACCCTGCTGAACCTGGTGGCGGGGCTCGACCGGCCCTCCGCCGGCAGCATCACGACCCAGGGGCGTCCGGCTCTGATGTTCCAGGAGCACGCCCTGTTCCCGTGGCTGACCGCGGGCAAGAACATCGAACTCGCCCTGAAGCTCGGCGGGGTTCCCAAGAGCGAGCGGCGCGGCCGCGCCGAGCAGCTGCTCGAACTGGTCCGGCTGCAGGGCTCGTACGGCAAGCGGGTGCACGAGCTGTCCGGCGGCATGCGCCAGCGCGTGGCCATGGCCCGGGCGCTCGCCCAGGACAGCCGGCTGCTGCTGATGGACGAGCCGTTCGCGGCACTGGACGCGATCACCCGCGACCTGCTGCACGACGAACTGACCCGGATCTGGGAGGAGACGGGCCTGTCGGTCCTCTTCGTCACGCACAACGTGCGCGAGGCGGTGCGGCTCGCGCAGCGGGTCGTCCTGCTGTCCTCCCGGCCCGGCCGGGTGGCCCGCGAATGGCAGGTGGACATACCGCAGCCGCGGCGCATCGAGGACGCGCCGGTCGCCGAACTGTCCCTGGAGATCACCGAAGTCCTGCGTGGGGAGATCCGCCGTCATGGCCAGCACTGAGACGAAGACCGCAACGGACGCGGGAAGCGTCGAGGCGGGCCTGGACGCGCTGGAGACCGCCGTCACCGGCCGTACGCCCCTGCGGCAGACGTTCGTCCACAAGATCCTGCCGCCGATCGTCGCCACCGTGGTGGTGCTGGCCGTGTGGCAGGCACTGATCTCCTTCAAGATCGTCGACGATCCGACCAAGCTGCCCTCCCCCGCCGACGTGGGCGCCGAGTTCAAGCGGGCCTGGCTCGAGGGCACGCTGCTCGACTACATCTGGACCAGCGTCTCGCGCGGTCTGCTGGGCTTCCTGTTCGCGCTGGCCATCGGCACCCCGCTGGGGCTGCTGGTGGCCCGGGTGAAGTTCCTGCGCGCCGCCATCGGCCCGGTCCTGTCCGGCCTGCAGTCGCTGCCGTCGGTGGCGTGGGTGCCGCCCGCGGTGATCTGGCTGGGCCTGAACAACTCGATGATGTACGCGGTGATCCTGCTCGGCGCGGTCCCGTCCATCGCCAACGGCCTGGTCTCCGGCATCGACCAGGTGCCGCCGCTGTTCCTGCGGGCGGGCCGCACGATGGGCGCGACCGGTCTGAAGGGCGCCTGGCACATCGTGCTGCCGGCCGCGCTGCCGGGCTATCTGGCCGGCCTGAAGCAGGGCTGGGCCTTCTCCTGGCGCTCGCTGATGGCCGCGGAGATCATCGCCTCCTCGCCCGACCTGGGCATCGGCCTGGGCGCGCTGCTGGAGAACGGCCGCAACGCCAGCTCCATGTCCATGGTGTTCGAGGCGATCTTCCTGATCCTGTTCGTCGGCATCGCCATCGACCTGCTGATCTTCAGTCCGCTGGAGCGGTGGGTGCTGCGCAGCCGCGGCCTGCTGGTGAAGGGCTGAGAACGGCCATGCGCGCTCCGGCTCTCCCCGTCCTCGTGGTGATCGCCCACGGCAGCCGCGATCCGCGGCACGCGGCGAGCGTGCACGCGCTCGTGGAGCGGGTGCGGTCGCTGCGGCCGGGGCTGCGCGTGGAGACCGGCTTCCTGGACTTCAACGTCCCCTCCGTGCAGGGCGTGCTCACGTCGCTGGCCGCGGAGGATGTGCGCGATGTCGTGGCCCTGCCGCTGCTGCTGACCCGCGCCTTCCATGCCAAGGCCGACATCCCGGCCGTCCTGCGCGACGCGCCGCCGCGACTGCGGATCCGGCAGGCAGACGTGCTCGGCCCGTCGCCGCTGCTGCTGTCGGCGCTGGAGCGGCGGCTGTACGAGGCGGGTCTGACGCCCGCCGACAAGTCCTCGACCGGGGTCGTGCTGGCCTCGGCGGGGTCCTCCGACCCGGAGGCGATCGCAGTGATCGCTGACATCGCGCGGGAGTGGTGGCACACCGGTTGGTGCGCCGTGCGGCCTGCGTTCGCCTCCGCATCCCTTCCCCGTACCGAGGACGCGGTACGGCAGCTGCGTGACCTCGGCTGTGAGCGGGTCGCGGTGGCACCGTACGTGCTGGCCCCCGGCTTTCTGCCGGACCGCATCGCGCGCGGCGCGGCCGGCGCGGACGTCCTGGCGGATGTGCTGGGCGCGGCGCCGGAGGTGGCGCGGGTGCTGCTGGAGCGGTACGACACGGCCCGTCTGCCGCTGCCCGCGGTGCTCGGCGCCTGAGCCCCGCCGGACCCGTCCGGTCGCCGTACGTCCCGACCTGCTCGGTTTCCCCGAAACCCCTACCTGGCCCCGCCCGGATCTGCTGGGATGGTTCCCCGAAGCACTATCGGGGGAGCAGTTCGCGTGGCCGGTCAGGAGTTCGGGCATCACCTGGGGCTGCCCAGGGCCCTGTCGGGTCTTCCGCTGAGCCCTCTCGTGCCCGGTTACGGTGCGCTCGCCGCCGCCCAGCACGCGGCCGGTCTGCGTCATCTCGGTGAGGTCCTCGGTGCCTCCCCCACGGGGTTACGGGTCCTGGACGGGCTGTACGTACCGGCGGGCCCGCGCGGCCGGCGCCGGGTGGACGGCGCTTTCCTCGACTCCCTCGCCCGGGGCGCGGATCCGGCGGCCGCGCTCGCGGCCCGGATGGCCGCACTGCACCGCAGCGATCCGCAGGCCCTGCGCCGAGTCGTCCTCTACCAGCTGATAGGCCTGCTGCAGGATCGCCCCGCCGGTCAACGTGCCCGTGCTGCCGCCGAGTTGGGGGTGCATGCCGACGAGGTGGCGGGCCTGGTGGCGGCCGCGCGGCTGCGGCCCGCCCTGGACCGGCGCGGGCGCGACGCCGCCGAGTCCCTGGCCGACACCCGGGAGCGGCAGCGGCTGCACCGCCTGCGGGCGCTGCTCGACCGGCTGCCGGCCGGCGGCGGGGATCCGGCGCTGGCCGCGCTGCGCACCGAACTGGCCGAACGGCTCGACATGGTGGACGACGCCCTGCGGTCCGCGCGACGCGCCGAGGAGCGCGGCGACCGGGACGCCGCGAGCAGCGCGTATCTGACGGCCCTCGGCGAGGCCGCCGACGACCGGCGCGCCCTGGGCGGGCTGGTCCGCATCCACCGGCCCGGCCCCGGCAGCCGCCCCCTGCTGGATGCCGCACTCCGCCCCGACCACATGGAGTTGACCTGGCAGGACCCGGACGGCACCCCGGGCGACTGGCGGCTGCTGCGACTGCAGCGCACGGGGGGCGGCAGGCCTGCCGTGCGGAGCGTGTCCGGCGCGGACCCCACTCCGGCCGGGACCGTCCGGGACACGGAGGCCGCGCTCGGCTCGACCGTCCGCTACGCCGCCCTCCCCCTGCGCGACGGGCGGGTGGCGGGGCCGCCCCTGGTGTCGCGGCGACTGCTCGTCGCCCCGGAGGCGGGACGTGTGACGCTGACCGACGGGCCCGGCCGCATCGACGCCGGCTGGCAGCGGCCGGCGGGCGCCGAGGAGGTGACGGTCGAGCACACCGGGCCGGAGGGCGGCACCGGGCAAACGAAGCTCCGTTCCGACACCGGGCAACCAGAGCTCCGTTCCGACACCGGCCAGACGGAGCTTCGTTCCGACGGGTTCACGGTCACCGGCCTGCCGGCCGGTGACCACACCTTCCGCATCGTGTGCCACTACCGGGCGCCCGACGGCAGCCGCGTCGCCTCCCCGGGCATCGGCGTGACCGGTACCGTCCATCCCTGGCCCGAGCCCGTGCACACCCTGACCGCCCGGCCCGAGGGCGGCTCCTTGCGGTTCGCGTGGACGGGCGGGCGGGACGCCGAGGTCCGGCTGGTGGTCTGGCCCGGCCGGGCGCCCGCGCCGGGCACCGAGCTGCGCACCGGTCAGCTGCCGCCCCGGCCGGACTGGCCCGAGCGGGCGGGCGCCCTGCTCCCTCCGCCCGGCACGCAGGCCGAGGTCACCGCGGTGGCCGTGCTCGGTGCGCGGGCGCTGGCCGGTCCGGGCGTCACCGTGGAGGCCGTCCACGCCGTGCCCGGGCTCGCCGCCCACCGGCTACCGGACGGGCAGGCCCAGGTCACCCTGGACTGGCCCGAGGACGCGGGGCACCTCGTGGTCACCTGGGAGGCCCTCGACGGCGAGGTGGCCGCCGGGGAGCGGACGCTCACCGCGCACGCCTACCGGCGCAGCGGACTGCGCCTGCCCGTCGGCCCGGGCGCCGTGCGCATCCGGGCGGCGACCGTGCCCCGGGTGCCCGGCGCCGTCGTCGTGGTCCCCGACGCGGCCGAGGCACTGCTGCCGCCGGACGCCGCCGTCAGCTACCACCTGGTGCGCGCGCCCCGGCGGCTGCTGGGCCGGGGCCGCGCCCTGCTGCGGGTCACCCTGTCCGCGTCCGGGGTGCTCGGGGACGTACCGGAGTTCGTGTGCGTCGCGCGCAGCGGGACCCTCCGCCCGCGCAGCGCCGCCGACGGCACGACCGTACTGCGGATACCCGGGCCCGACCTGGCCCGGCACGGGACCGTCGAACAGGAGCTGCCGGCCTCCCCCTGCCCGGCCCCCTATACGCTGCGCGGCTTCCTGCTCGGGGAGCACGCGGCCCTGGTGCGACTCGAAGAACCCTCCCTCGCCAGCCTGGTGGTGCGCTGAGCCATGACGACCGTGATCTGTCCCTACTGCTTCGACCGCGCGCCGGCGGCGAAGCTGCCCTACCGCTGTCAGATGACCCCGAGCGGTGTGCGCGGCAGCGCGCCCTGCGGGCCCGAACGCGACGACGCCTGGGCCGGTTTCATGGGTCCCAGTGTGCCCCCGGCGGCCCGGATGCGCGGCCCGCTGTTCGCCCCTGCGCGCAAGGTCGCCGGGCTCGGCGGGGGCAGCAGCGTGCCCTGCCCGAAATGCGGGGTGCCCACACCGGTACGGGCGTGCCGGTCCTGCCACAGCGATCTGCCCAGCGACTACTGCGACCAGGACAGCCGGATCATCGCGCTGGTCGGCGCGAAGGCCTCCGGCAAGAGCACCTATGTGTCCGTGCTGGTCAACGAGTTGAACCACCGTGTGGGGCAGGCCTATCACGCCTCGCTGGCGGCGATGGGGCAGAGCACCCAGCAACGCGACAAGGAGATGGCCGAGGACCTGTACGAGCGGCTGCGGCTGCCGGACGCCACCCGGCCGGCCGCCCTCGGCTTCAACGACCCGCTGCTGTACCGGCTCAGCCTGCCCCGCAAGTCTCTGCTGGGCGGCTCGGGGACCCGGCACACCACGCTGGTCTTCTTCGACGCGGCCGGCGAGGACCTCGCGGGCGCCGAGGCGATGAACCGCTACACCCGCTACCTCGGCGCCGCCGACGGGATCATCCTGCTCGTCGATCCGCTCCAGCTCGGCTCCGTGCGGGACCGGCTGCCGGTGCACGAGGGGCCGCCGCTGCCCGTGGTGGAGACCTCGCCGCAGCAGATCGCCGCCGACCTGGCGGCCCAGCTGCGCGCCCACGGCAGGGGGAAGGCGCGCGGACGCGTGTCCACGCCGATCGCGGTGGCCGTCACCAAGACGGACATGCTCGGACCGCTCCTCGACCCGCACTCCCCGCTGCTGCGCAACGCGGCGCACAGCGCCGGCCGCCACGACGCCGAGGACCGGCTCGCCGTGCACGAGGAACTCCGGTCCCTGCTGAACGACTGGGACTCCGGCGCGCTCTTGCGTCAACTCGAGCTGGATTTCGCCGAGTTGTCGTTCTTCGGGCTCTCCGCGCTCGGGGCGCCGCCACCGGCGAGCGCCCCGGCGGACGTACCGAAGTCGGGTCCGCAGCCGGTCCGGGTGGAGGATCCGCTGCTGTGGCTGCTGTCGCGGCGCGGGCTGCTGCCCGTGCGCGCGGCGGGGAAGGGGCGTGCCCAGTGAGCCTCGCCCAGCTGCACTACACCTCGGCGCCGCCCGGGCCGGACGGGTCCGGGTTCCGCTTCACCGCGGTCAGCCCCGGCGTGCCGCCCACGCTGCTGCGGGAGGCCGAGCAGCTCATCGGGTACGAGCCCCCGCGCGACCTCGCGGCCCGCCCGGACGCCGAACAGCTCAAGAGCTTCCCGAAGGCGTTCGGCTTCAGCGAACTGTCCGACGGCGGCATGCTGCTGAGCCGCTCGGTGTACACCGGCGCCGACTACAGCGGGCGGTGGGGCAACTTCCACGCCCATGCCTTCCATCTGCCGCCCGGCGTACGGCTGCCGGACGGGGCGCTGCCCATCACGGCGTGGGAGTCGCCGCGCTGGACCGATGCCACGCCCGCGGGCGGACGGCCCGAGCCCGTCGAACGGTTCGAGCCGTCCGGTCTGCTGCGCCGGGACGGCCTCGTGGCCTTCGCCCGGTCCCGCGCGGACCGGCTGGCCGCCTTCTTCGCGGACCTGCGGGCCCTGACCGAGGGCACGGACACCCGGCAGATCGTGCTCGTGGAACACGACAGCGCCGACGTCGCCCAGTGGATCGCGCTCGCCTGCACCGTGCTGGCGCGCGAGCAGGCGCACCGGCTGACCTTCACCACGTACACCCGCCGTCCGCAGCAGGCCCGCCAGCAGATCGTCGGGGCGCTGCCGTCCTCCGAGCCGGCCGGCCACGACCACCGGTTCCGGGTGCACGACTGCACCGCCCGCGCGGACACCGGGCCCGTCGAGGACGCGTGGGCCGACGTGTGCGCGAGGATCTGGGGCGCGGGGCGGCCCGAGCTGTTCCGCGACGGCTCCGGCGAGCTGGGCCCGCTCGCCGTGGCCGCGCTCGTCGACGGCATCGAGCTGCGGGCCGACGGGCGGGCGGCGGCGGCCCGCTGGGCCGCCGACCACGCGTTCACGCTGCCCGAGGAGTCGCTGACCGCGCTGGTCGCCGCGCTGGCGGGCGAGGCCGGTGAGCCGCGTGCCGACGCCGGCGCCCCCGGCGGACGGGAGGCGCGCCACAGCCCCGCCGGCACGCCCCTGGACGATGAACCGCCCGCACTGGCAGCCCTGTTGACACGGCTGGACGGGCAGGTGCCCACCGTCGTGTCGGCGCCGCTGGCCGCGCGGGTGCTGGCCTCGGCGGTGCGCGCCCGGGGCCCGGTCCCGTCGGTGGGCGCCGGCTCCCTGACGCCCGCGATCCGCGCCGAGCTGGCCCGCGATCTCGCACCGGACCTGCGCCAGGGCATCGCCGACGCCACCGAACCGGCCGCCGGCCGTCCGCTGGCCCTGCTGCGCGTCGCCGATCTGCTCGATGTGGACTGCACGGAGGTGCTTCCGGAGTTCGCGGGCCGCGCCGCCCGTGACCTGGTGAGCGGCCGGGCGACGGGCCCGGCCGCGGCGGAGGGCACCGCGCAGGCGGGTCCCGACGCGGGAACCGTGCACCCCGGCCGGAGCACCACCGCGGGGGACGGCGGCGCGCGCCCCGGAGATCCTGCGCGCTCCGCGGCCGACGGCCGCCCCGGCGACGGGAGCTGTCCCGTCGCCCTCCTCGACGCCGTCCACGGCCATCCCGCCCTGCGCACCGCCCTGTTCGGGGCGCTGGACGCGCTCGCGGCCGCCAACCCGCCCGGGGTCGCCGGGCGGCTCGCGGGGTCCGGGCTGCCGGTCTGGCTCGACTCCGGCTTCCCGCATCTGCGGATGTGCGTCCAGGCCGAGGGGAGGGACCGGCCCGGCGGTGACCGGCTGGGGCGCTTCCACGAGGTGCTGCGCACCGCCGGGGTCTCACCGCACGCCGAACCCGCCGTCCTGTGCACCGCCTTCCACCTGGTGTGGCCGGACGGTCTGCCCACCGGGGAGGAGGCGAGCCTGCTCCTCGACGAGCTGGGCTCGGACGCCCACCGGGTGGCCGGCACCCGGGATCTGCTGGTCGAGTCCGCGCTCGCCGCCCCGGCCGACGACCCCGCCGTACCGGAGCTCGCCACCCGCCTGCTGACCGGCTTCCCCACCGAGCTGCGCCCCGCCCACCGCGGGCCGCTGCTCCTGCTGGAGTTCGCCGGGCAGCTGGGCACCGAGGCCGAGGGCGAGGGCTGGGCGAACCGGGTGCTGGACCTGCGCGACGGCGCCGCCGAGGCCGTGCCGGAGCCGGTGACCCGGCGGGCCTGCGACGCCGTGGCGCGGCGGCTGCTCGCCTCTCCGGCGCCCGAGAGCGAGCTGTACGCGCTGGCCCGCTCGGGCGATCCGGCGCTGCTTTCGGCGTACGAGCGGCTGGCGCGCTCGGACCGGGTCGGTGACCGGCTGCGCACCGTCCCGTCGTACGTCGCGGCCTGCTTCTGCGACTGGAGCGCCTACCCGCAGACGCACACGGCCTGGGACGAGATGCGCACGACGCTGCTGACCAAGGTGCTGCGGCCCGTCGTGCGGGCGCTGCCCGCCGAGGACCTGGCCGAGGTCGAGGAGGCACTGCGCCGCACCGGCCGGGGCCGCCTGGACGCCTACCGCGCATGGAACCGCCCCGGGGCGCTGGGCAGGCTCGCGGGCCGCCTGACCGGGCGCGGGCGGCGCGAGGACCGGCAGACGGCCTGGTACGGCGATGTGGAGTCGCCGGGCGAGGAGGGTCGCCGATGAGGGCGGGCACGGACGACAGTGTCGAAGTGCTGGTGCTCCTGGCCCTGTTCGGGTGGGCCGGGGTGGTCGCCGCCGCGGTGTGCGGGTGCCGCGCGCTGTGGGAGTTCCTCTGGCGCGGCACACGGGCTGTGTGGCGGGGGCTCGGGCCCTGGCAGGCGGGCCGGACGGATCCGCGCCTGGCCGGGGTCGGCGGCGGGGAGCCCGCACATCCGGCCTACTGGTGGCGGCAGTCGTGGGCGGACGCCCTGTCCGCCGGGCGCGCCGGGCTTCGGGCCCTGTGGTCGGCGTTCACCGGCCGGTGGCTCCACCGGATCGTCAAGAACCTGTTCCTCGGGCGCCGGCCGTCGGGCCGCCCCGGCTCGATGCCGCTGACCCGGTTCCTGCTGGCCGTGCTCGTCGCGCCCGGAACCGCCGCGGGCGCGCTGGCCGGCGCCGTGCTGGCCACGGTGCTGCTCGGCTGGGGGCTGGTGGTGTTCGCCCTGCTGCTGGCCGTGGTGTGGCTGGGCTGGGCCGCCGCCGTGCCGGTGCTGCGCGGGCTGGAGCGCGGCTGGACGCTGGTGCGTGGCATCCGTGTCAGGTGCCCGCATCCCGGCTGCTACGCGCCCGTCCCGCTGGCCCTGTACCGCTGTCCCGGCTGCCGGGTGCACCACGCCGCATTGCGGCCGGGGCGTTACGGCGTGCTGGGGCACGTGTGCCGGTGCGGGCACCGGCTGCCGGCCGCCCGGCTCGCGGGCCGCGGGAAGCTGACCGCGCTGTGCCCGCACTGCGAGCAGTTCCTGCCGCGGGCGGCCGGCACCATGCGGGTGGTGCACACGCCCCTGGTCGGCGGAACCTCGTCGGGCAAGACGATGCTGATGGCGGCCATGGTCGACGGACTGCACGCCTGGGCCCGGCAGGGCGAACTGAGCGTCGAGTACGCCACCGTCGACGACCGGCGCACCCAGACCGGGCTGACCCAGGAGCTGAACCGCACCGGCTGGGCGCACGCCACGACCGGCGGCCCGCCGCGCGCCCTGATGCTGACGGTGGCCCGGGGCCGCAGGCGCCGGCTGCTGTACCTGTACGACCCGATGGGCGAATCGGTGAGCGACGCAGAACGGGTGCGCGCCCAGCGGTACCTGGCGCACACGGACGGAGTGGTCCTGGTCGCCGACGTGCTGGCCGACCCCAAGGTCCGCGGACTGCTGAGCCCCGCGGACGGCGACCGGGCGGACCGGGCCCGCCCCTCGTCGCAGGGGCCGTGGGAGACGTACCAGCGGCTCACCGGGGAGCTGGCGGCGCTCACCGGCCGGCGGTCCCGGATGTCCGTGGCGACCGTGGTGACCAAGCGGGACGTGCTGGACCAGCTGGCCTCGTTGCCGGTGCCCGGTGCGGACATCGGCGAGTGGCTCACCGGCATCGGTCTCGGCGGGCTGGTGCGCGCCCTCGGACACGACTTCGGGGCGGCCCGCTACTGGGCGGTCAGTGCCCACGCGGCCACCGGCACCGGGCCGCTGGAGAGCGAACAGCGCCGGGCCGCCGAGCCGGTGCTGTGGCTGCTCGCGGCCTCGGGCCTGCGCACCGGATCGCTCACCGGGTCCGGCGGCGGCCCGGCGAGCCGGCTGCTCCGTCCCCGGCGGCGCCCGGACGAGGCCACGGAAGGGAGGTTCAGCAAGGCATGAGCCAGGTCACCCCCTCGGTCTCCCGTGCCCGGCGGGCTCTCGCGGCCCTGTTCGTGACCGCCCTGGTGCTGGCGGTGGCCGCACTCGGCTACGGCGTACGGCTGCTGCTCTGATTCGACCCGATCCCGAACCCACCTCCACCGGAAAGGAAACACGGCGTGAGCGACATTCCCGGCGGGCCCATGGCCAACCGGCCGGTCCACTTCATCTGGCTTCTCGACTGCTCGTACTCGATGCAGGGCGAGAAGATCGCGAAGCTCAACTACGCGATCAGAGAGGCCGTTCCGGAGATGCGGTCGGTGGCGCACGACAACCCCGCGGCCCAGCTGCTGCTGCGGACGGTCACCTTCTCCAGCACCGCCCGGTGGCACCACCAGGCCCCGGTCCCGGTCGACGACTTCACCTGGCAGGACGTGCAGGTCGACGGCATGACCAATCTCGGCGAGGCGCTGCATCTGGTGGCGCGGGAGCTGCAGACCCCGCCGATGCCGCAGCGGGCGCTGAAGCCGGTGCTCGCGCTGGTGTCGGACGGGGTTCCCACCGACGACTGGAAGGCGGGCCTGAAGGCCGTCGACGCCACCCCGTGGGGCCGCAAGGCGGTACGGGTCGCCATCGCGATCGGCGCGGACGCGGACCGCGGAGTCCTCCAGGAGTTCCTCGCCAACCCGGAACTGCAGCCCCTGGACGCCAACAGCCCCAAGCAACTGGCCGCCGCCATCCGGTGGGCGTCCACCGCTGCCGTCAAGGCGGCCTCCCAGCCGGTCGCGGGCGGTGACAGCGCCGGTCCGGGCGTGACCATGGCGAAGCAGCCGTACGCACCGCCGGTGCTGGACGACGACGATGACGACGTGTGGTGACGCTCGGGGTGCGGCGATGGGAGACGCTGGCCGACAGCGTCCAGGGTGTCAACAAGCGGCGCAACCAGGACTGGTACGACTGTCTGGGCACCGGGTCCGGTGACGACCCGCTGGTCCTCGCCGTGGCCGACGGGCACGGCTCGGCGGTGCACGCGCGCAGCGAGCTGGGCGCGCGGTTCGCCGTGGACCGGTTCGTGTCACTGGCCGCCCGCTTCGGCCGGGCGGCGCACGACTGCCACGAGCCGGGGCGGCTCGCGCGCCTGATGACGTACGCGCGGGACGACTTCCCGCGCGCCCTGGTCCACGAGTGGCGGCAGGCGGCGCTCGGCCACTGGGACCGGCACCGTCCGGTCGTCGAGGAGGCCTCCCGGGAGCCGGCGCCCGAGGAGAAGCTCGTGCTGTACGGCACGACGCTGATCGGTGCCGTGCTCACCCCGTGGCTGTTCGTGGCCTGGCAGCTCGGCGACGGGGATCTCGCGGTGGTGGAACACGACGGCACGCTGAGCCGGCCGCTCGCACCCGCCGAGGAGGAACTGGGCGACGAGACGGAATCGCTGTGCGGGCGCGAGGCCTGGCGGTCGGTGCGGATGCACTGGGCGCCGCTGTTCGAGGAGGCACGCACCCCACGCCTGGTGGTGCTCTCCACGGACGGGCTGTCCAAGAGCTTCGCGGCGGCGGACGGGTACCGGGAGTTCGTCGCGGGGATGGCCGGGCGGCTGGCCGAGGAGGGCGGCCCGGGCGTGCGCACGGTGCTGCCCGAGTGGCTGGCCCAGGCCTCGCGCTACTCCGGTGACGACACGACGCTGGCGGCGGCGGTGCACTGCGCGCAGGACGCTCCGGAGCCGGACGAGGTGACGGTGGACGACGAGTCCTCCGCGGCGGCCGGCGGTGCCGCCGCGGGGGGAAGAACGGGAGACGGAGACGTAGATGAGCGGCATGCTCGATGGCGGGACGCGCCTCGCGGCGGAGAACGGTGACGAGGTCGAGATCGTCGACTTCCTGGGCGCTGGCGGCCAGGGGGAGGTGTACCGGGTCCGCACACCGGACGGGGAGCGGGCCCTGAAGTGGTACTACCCGACCTGTGCGACGGGCGAACAGGAGCAGATCGTGCGGGAGTTGGTCGCGCGGGAGTTCGCCGACGACCGGTTCCTGTGGCCCGGAGCGTACGTGCCCGCGCACCGCGGCTCGTTCGGCTATCTGATGGGGTTGCGGCCGGACCGCTACAAGGGCCTTCCGGCGCTGTTCCGGCGGCAGTTGCGCACCAGCCCGCGCGCGCTGCTGACGGCCTGTCTGTACACGGTGGAGGCCTACCAGGCGCTGCACTCGCGGGGCATCGCCTACCGGGACATCTCCTGGGGCAACATCTTCTTCGACCCGGCCACCGGTGACGTGCTGGTCTGCGACAACGACAACGCGGTGGTGGAGGGGGACGCCAGCGGCATCTCGGGGACCATGGAGTTCATGGCGCCGGAGCTGGTGCGCGGCGATCCGGGCGCACGCCCGGGCACCCAGTCCGACCTGCACTCCCTCGCCGTGCTGCTGTTCATGTTCCTGATGAACCATCACCCGCTGAAGGGCAAGCGGGAGCTGGGCATCCACTGCCTGGACGAGGCGGCCGAGCGCCGGCTGTACGGCAAGAGCCCGCTGTTCGTGTTCGACCCGGCGGACGACTCCAACGCGCCGGACCCGATGGAGCACGCAACCGTGCTGGCGACCTGGTCCGCGGCGGCCGGGACGCTGCAGGAGCTGTTCCGGCGCTCCTTCACGGCCGGGCTGCACGATCCTGCGGTCCGGGTCCGCGAGTCGGAGTGGCGCAATGCACTGCGGGCGGTGCTGGACTCGGTCGTGGAGTGCGCGTCCTGCGGGCGGCAGAACATGACCGAGCCGGGCGAGAACCCGCCGCCGCGGCACTGCTGGGGCTGCGGGGCGGTCCTGGTGCTGCCGCCCCGGCTGACGGTGACCACTCCCCCGCCGCGCACCGAGCACCACATCCGGCTGCGCCGGGGTGCCCGGATCCAGGCCCACCATCTGCTGCCGGAGCCCACACGGCACGACTGCTCGGACGCCGCGCTGGTGGCGGAGCTGGTCGAACACCCGGCCAAACCGGGCCGGTTCGGCTTCGCCAACCGCTCGCAGCAGACCTGGACGGGTACCCGCTCCGACGGCTCCGCGCAGAAGGTGGAGCCCGGTCAGACGGTGCCGCTCAGGTCCGGCCTGGAACTGGACCTCGGGGACGGGGTACGGGCGGTGGTACGGGCCAGGTGAGCGAAGGGCGGGGCCCCGTGGTGACGGGGCCCCGGCCGTCTACAGGCCCATGACGTGCATGAACTGCTGGACGAAGGCGAGGCTGCTGGTGCCGGCCGAGGCGCTGATGCTGATCGCCTCCAGGGCCGAGCGGATCCGGCCCCGGTTGGGCGGCCCGCCGTCCGCCTCGGACTCCGCCAGCGCGCCGCGGATGACGTCGCCGTGGTGCACGAGCCCCGGGTACTCGGCGCGCAGCGCCGCGAGGAGCCCCTCCGAGAGCTGGATGACGCCCTCCAGGTTCAGCCCGTGGGTGATGTCGATGCGGCCGTGATCGCCCATGTTGGCGGGGCCGTTGATGTTCCCGTGGAAGTTGTAGGTGCTCACTGTCGTGTCCTGACTCCTGGTCGGAGGGAGCGGTCGGGGTTGGGGCTACGGCGCGGGCGGGCCGGATCCCGCGGGTCCCGGGCCGCCCTGGGGTCCCTGGCCGCCGTGCGGCCCGGGGCCCTGCTGACCGCCCATGGTGATCCGGCCGTCGTTGCCGAAGATGCTGGGACCGCTGACGTTACCGATGTTGTAGGTCTGTGTGCTGATGACCTGAACGGCTTTGTCGTACGAGCTGGTGTCGACATTGTGGTCCTGCAGGAACCGTTCCGTGGCGACGAGCACGCCCTGCTGGAGCCGGAACAGGAAGTCCTGCGCGTCGGTGCGCTCGGTGTAGCCGGCCGCGTCCCACGCGCCCAGGTCCTGGCGCAGGCTGCCCTTGGCTCCGTAGTCGTGCAGCACGTGCTGCTTGGTGATCGCCCGGCGCAGCCGGGTCAGCGCGCGCTCGTGGTCGTGCTGCCAGCGGCGACGGGAGCGGAGCCGGCCGAGGGCGCCGCGCAGTTCCCGGCCCGTGTGCGAGGTGGCGTATCTGACGAGGTCCCACCAGCGTTCGCGGGGTGCCACCGGGAGGCGGTCCACCCGGTGGAAGCGGCCGTCCAGCGGCGGTATCGCATAGGCGGCGACCTCCCAGGTCAGGCTGGGCGGATGGAGGATCGCGCGCAGGTACATGGAGACGATCATCCGCCCGCCCTCGCCGATGCGTTCCAGGCAGAGGTGGGTGCGCATGCCCGCGCCCGGGTTCTGCAGCCCCGCCTGCACCAGGTGCTTGGGTAACCGGGCGTGCGGCCGGGCGGTGCGGTCGGACACCAGCTCGGGCAGGAAGGCGGCGTTGCTCCCGATGACGTAGAGCCTGTTCTGGGCCCTGAGGCCCTGGAGGCCGGAGATGCTCTCCATGTGCCGGGCCACGTAGGTGTGCAGGTCGACGGCGTCGAAGTCGCGCAGGGGGAGCTTGCCGCCGCCGGGGGCGTCGGCGGGCCTGCTGACGTCGATGGGCTGCCAGACCACCTCCTTGATCTTCGAGCCGCTGCCGACGAACGGCGTGGTCTGGGCGGCCGCGTCCGCGTACGGCAGGACGTTGGCGCGCTTCAGCTCGTTCAGCCAGGCCTCCGCCTCGGGCTCCACGGGCGGCGCCAACTGCTCGGGTTTCCCGGCCGAGAGATAGACCTCGCGGGCCGTGTCCCGGTCCGTGGACTCCTTCTGGTGGACCAGGGTCCAGGCGGCCGCGTACACCGCGAGTGGGCCGAAAATCGCCACCCATCCGAGTGAACCGTGTCCATTGACAAGCCCCCACAGGCCCGCCAGAACGGCCACGGGCACGACCGCCGCGAGGCCGGCCAGCCGTCGGTCCAGCGTCGCGCGGCGGCGGGTGGCCTTGCGTGCGTGCCGGGCGAGGGCCACGAAGTTGATGCCGAGACTCAGGCCCAGGGCGTCCAGCCGGTCTCCGGTGAGCGCCCGGTCCACGTACAGGGCGAAGGCGTCGTCGAGGTGCACCGAGGCACACAGACGCCGGGTCACCGAGTCCTTCCGGTACTGCGGCAGTGACGGCAGTGGTCTGCCCGGCGTGCTCATCCGTCCCCCTCAGGCCCGTTCCGCGCGCTTCACCCTAGGGACAACCTGGGGAGTTTGTCGCGGGGTTCCGGCGAGCCGGGGCCCCGCGGTCCGGCGCTCCCCTGTGACGTCGGACCGCGGTCGGCTCTTGCTACTGCGCCAGTTCCGGCACAGGTGTCACTGCCGCAGGACGACGCGCGCACCCGAGGGATGCTTATCAGCCAATCTTCGTGCGTCGTGCGGAACTTGACATCCGGGCGGCTCCCCTGCTCCGGGTCGGCCCGGTTCGTCGGATCAGTCGAAGCGGAGCGCCCCGGTGCGGGTGCGCTTGAGTTCGAAGAGGTCGGGGTGGCGGGCCAGCACCCTGAAGCTGTCGAAGAGTTCCGCCGCCTCGGCGCCGCGCGGAATCGCCCGCAGGACCGGGCCGAACCACACCGTGCCGTCGACGTGGATCGTCGGCGTGCCCACATAGCCGCCCGACTCCGGCTCGGCGCCCGTGTCGTGGCTGCGGCGCAGCGCCTCGTCGTACGACGGGTCGTGGGCGGCGGCCGCGAGGCCCGCGGGGAGCCCGAGTTCGGCGAGGGACTCGGCGACCACCGTGTCGAAGTCCTTGATCCCCCGCTCGTGGATCCGGGTGCCGAACGCGCTGTAGAGGCCGCGCAGCACCGGGGCGCCGTGCCGTTCGGCGGCGGCCACGGCGACCCGCACCGGGCCGATCGACCGGTCGACCAAGTCGCGGTACCAGTCGGGGAGTTCGTTTCCGGTGTTGTGCAGGTACAGGCTCATGACATGGAAGCGGAGGTCGAGCGGGCGCTCACGCTCGACCTCCAGCAGCCAGCGGGAGGTGATCCAGGCGAAGGGGCAGGCCGGGTCGAAGTAGAAGTCGACCCGGGTGTCGGGAGCAGGGGCGGTGGTACGGCCGTGACCGGCGGGCGTCGTCATGATGGTGACGCTAGTCGGTCGACCGCGCCGGATCCCGGCCCAATCCCCTCCGGTCTCACTGATCCACTTCGGGGCTCCGGAGGCTGGGCCCCCCGGCTTCCCGCACCGCCCGGTCGGCCAGGCGTTCCAGCTCCGCGACCGGCAGGGAGCCCGCCGGGCGGTGTTCCCGTGCGAACCGGCCGGCCAGGTGCTGCAGCAGCTCGTTGAGCGGGGTCGGTACGCCGTGCAGGCGGCCGAGGAGGACGATCTCGCCGTTGAGGTAGTCGGCCTCGATGGTTCCGGTGCCCCGCGCCAGCGACTGCCAGGAGGAGCCGCCGCGCGGAGCCCCGTCGAGCGGGACGAGGGTGACCTTGTCGCCGCGCGCCTCCTTCTGCTCCTCGGCGCTCGCGCGGGCGATCCGGGCGGCGTCGAGCACGGCTTCCCCCTCGGCCCGCACGCTCGCTTGCAGCGCCCGGCCCTGCGCGCCGTCGACGGGCCCGCTCAGCGCTTCCAGGGCGGTGCCGAGGTTGTGGAGCAGTTTGGCGTACTGCCAGCGGGACACGTCCGGCACGACCGGTGCCTCGAAGCGGGCGGCCTCCAGGTCGGCGGCGATGTGCCGGGCGGTGTCGTCGGTGCCGTGCGGATACCGGCCCAGGTGCAGGATGCCGGTGAGCGGGCTGCCCGCCGCGGAGACGATGCCGGGTTCCACGAAGGTCGAGGGCAGCCAGACGCAGACGCCGTACACGTGCCGGAAGCGGCGCAGTGCGAGCCGCGGGCTCTCCACCCCGTTCTGCAGGCACACCAGCGGCAGCCGCTGCGCCGCGGTCCCGCCGCCCGCCACCGGCGCCCGGCCCCAGCGTTCCAGGGCGGCCACGGTGTCCTGGGTCTTCACGGCCAGGACCAGGACGTCGTCGGCGCGCAGTTCGCCGAGCGGTTCCGGTCCCTCGACGGCGGGCAGCCGGTGCGTCAGTTCTCCCTCCGGCACCCGCAGCCGCAGCCCGTGCTCGCCGAGCGCCGTCAGATGCCGTCCGCGGGCGACGAGCACGACCTCGCGCCCGGCCTGGGCCAGCCGCCCGCCGACGGTGCCGCCGACCGCCCCCGCCCCGATGATGATGTAGCGCATGGGCAGAGCCTCGCACACCCGCCGGTGGCGTCGGCCCGCCGCTCCCGTCACCCCTGCGGAGCGGTCAACTCCACCAGTTTGACCACGGTGTTCCAGTTCCGGGTGGTGGCGGTGACGCCCTTGGTGATCCGCGGCCGGGACAGTGCCTCGGCGAGCTTGGAGCGGCCGAGGCCTTCCGGGGCGTACAGGTAGAGGCAGCGGTCGCCGAGGCGGAACTCCTCGGGGAGGTGGGCCTCGGGGTCGATCTCCGCGTAGCGCTGAGCGGTGACGGGCGCGGAGAAGTAGGTGACGTGCAGCTGCTTGGCGGCGAGGTCGGCTGCGGGGAACGGACAGGTGTCGGCCACCGCCTTCAGGTAGGCGTGGTCGCGCACGAGCACGTCGACCGGGAAGCCGAACCGCTCCTCGATCGCCTGCGACAGCTCGGCGGCCAGGGACTCCTCGTCACCACGGTCGGTGGTGAACACGGCCTGGCCGCTCTGGAGATGGGTCCGTACGCCGCCGTGGCCGAGCCCTGCCATGAGCGTGCGCAGGTCGGCCATCGGGAGCTTCTTGCTGCCGCCGACGTTGATTCCGCGCAGCAGCGCCGCATAGGTCGTCATCCGGCCACCTTAGAACGGCCGTCGTGCCCCGTGGGGGCGGGCACGACGGCCGTACCCGGGCGCGCCGGGTTGCGCGAAACTCTGGCTGATCGGAAGGGCGCGGATCAACTCCTACACGCAGCTGTGATTTGTTCAACAACCTTTCTTAATCACAAAGTGGATCTCTGTCGGCGGATCGGACATCCCATGTGCCACCCCGGCCGCCGGCCCCGAGAACCGTCCCCGAGAACCACCGATAGATGTAAGGGCCCGTCGTCCTCCCCCATGGTGAGCCGGGGCCCTCGTAGTTCACCGGGCAGTACGAGGTGACGTCCTTGTCCGGCCCATACCGTCGATGCAGAGCAAGCGAAGACGTGGCGGCAGGGGGCCGTCACCGCACACGAGGGGGATGGCCCGTCATGGGGAACACGGACGTGCGGGTGCGGGGCCTGGCCGCGCGCGCCGGCGGCTGGAGCGCCCGGCACCGCTGGGCGGCCGTCGGCATATGGGTGCTGTTCGTCGTCCTCGCCCTGGGACTCGGCTCGGCCGCTGGCCGGGTCAACGTGGACGAGAACGACCAGCTCAAGGGCGAGACGCACACCGCGGCACGGATCATCGACGACGCGGGCATCAAGGAGCCGGCCGCGGAGAGCGTCCTGATCCAGTCCAGGGACGGCTCCGCGAAGGTCACGAGCGGTGAGTTCCGCGCCGCCGTCGCGGACGTCGTCAAGGCCGTCGAGGGCACCGGCAGGGTCACGGGGGTGACCTCGCCCTACGACAGCCACGCCATCTCCCGGGACGGCCGCAGCGCGCTGGTGCAGTTCGACATGCGGGGCGACGCGGACACCGCCTACGACAGGGTCCAGCCGGTGATCGACGCCGTGGCCGGGGCGCAGAAGGCGCACGGCTCGCTGCGGATCGAGGAGCTCGGCGGCGCCAGCATGACCAAGCAGTACAAGGACGCCTTCGGCAACGACTTCCAGCAGGCCGAGTACTCGGCGGTGCCGGTGGCCCTCGGCATCCTGCTGATCGCCTTCGGCGCGCTCGTGGCCGCGCTGCTTCCGGTGGGTCTGGCGATCACCGCGATCATGGCGACGATGGGCCTGATGGGCCTCGTCAGCCATCTGCAGCCGATGAGCGACACCGCCAACTCCGTGATGCTCCTGGTCGGTATGGCGGTCGGCGTCGACTACTGCCTGTTCTACCTGCGCCGGGAGCGCGAGGAGCGGGCCGCCGGGCGGGATGCGGGCACCGCGCTGCGGATCGCCGCCGCCACCAGCGGCCGTGCGGTCATCGTCTCCGGTGTCACGGTGTGCGTGGCGATGGCGGGCATGCTGTTCACCGGTCTGGCCACCTTCGAGGCGATGGGCCTGGCCTCGATGATGGTGGTGGCCGTCGCCATGGTCGGCTCCGTGACGGTGCTGCCCGCGCTGCTGTCGCTGCTGGGCGAGCGGGTCGACAAGGGCCGCATCCCGTTCCTCAGCCGCAGGCAGCGGCGCGCCCCGGACAGCGGGAGCCGGTTCTGGACCGCCGTGCTGCGGGGCGTGCTGGCCAGGCCGCTGGTCTCCGTGGTCGTGGCGGTCGGTGCGCTGCTGGCGGTGGCCGCGCCCGCCCTGGGCATGAAGACGCAGCAGCTCACACTGGACCAGGAGTTCGGCAACTCACTGCCGATGGTGCAGACCTACGACCGGATCAACGAGGCGTTCCCGGGCGGCTCCGAGCCGGCCCAGGTGGTCGTCAAGGCCAAGGACATCAACGCGCCCGAGGTGCGCAAGGCGCTGTCCGAATTCCGTGAGCAGGCGATCTCCTCGGGCGCCTCGCGCGGCCCGGTCGACGTCAAGCTGCACGCCGCGCAGAACGTGGCCGTGGTCTCCGTGCCGCTGGTCGGCGGCTCGGACATGGACAAGGCCGTCAAGAGCCTGGAAACGCTGCGCGACACGGTCCGGCCGGCCACCCTCGGCAAGGTCGAGGGCGTCGAGGCACCCATCGCCGGACAGGTCGCGGGCAGCCACGACTTCAACGACCAGCTGCTCGGTTCCGTCGTCCCGGTCTTCGCGTTCGTGGTCGTCTTCGCCTTCCTGCTGATGCTGCTGTCGTTCCGCTCGCTGACGGTGGCGATCACCTCCATCCTGCTCAACCTGCTCTCGGTGGGCGCCGCCTACGGCATCCTCGTGGCGGTCTTCCAGCACGGCTGGGGGGCCTCGCTGGTGGGCGCCGAGGGCGTCGGCGCGATCGTCACCTGGCTGCCGCTGTTCCTGTTCGTGATCCTGTTCGGCCTGTCCATGGACTACCACGTGTTCGTGGTCTCCCGGATCCGCGAGGCGCGGATGCGCGGCCGTACGACGCGGGACGCCATCGAGCACGGGGTGGTCACCACGGCCGGTGTCGTCACCAGCGCGGCCGTCATCATGGTCGCCGTGTTCGCGATCTTCGGCACGCTGTCCATGCAGTCCATGAAGCAGATGGGCGTGGGCCTGGCCGCCGCGGTCCTCATCGACGCGACGGTCATCCGCGGAGTGCTGCTGCCGGCCGTGATGGCACTGCTCGGCGAGCGCAACTGGTACCTGCCGAAGTGGCTGCACCGGCTGCCGGACCTCACCCACGACGAGTCGCCGGAGCCGGCCCCGACGACCCCCGTGCGCGGCGAGGGCGAGCGGCTGAGCGTCTGATTCCGTGGGTGCGGTTCCGGTACGGTTCCGTACACCTGGTTCCACAAACCTGGTTCCACACCTGCGGAGCGGCACCTCTGCCGTGTGCGGCACATGGCGCTCGCGGACACAGGGCCCGTCGGTCTCCCCCGGGAGAGCGGCGGGCCCCGCCCGTTTCCGCTACTCGTGGCCGCCTCCCGGCAGTTCCGCCTCGATCAGATCGGCCGCCCGGCGGGTGCCGCCCTCCTCGGCCATCGCCGCCCGGATCTCCTTCAGGCGCCGGGCCACCTCCGGGTCGCCGGTCAGGGCGAGGGCGGCCTCGCGCAGACTGTCGGCGGTGGCCTCCTCGGTGGGCAATCGCCGGGCGACACCGAGGGACTGGAGCATGTCGGCGTTGCCGAACTGGTCGACGGCCTGCGGTACGGCGATCATCGGCGTGGCGGTCGCCAGCCCTTCCTGACTGCCGCCCGCACCGGCGTGCGTGACGAACAGGTCGGCCTGCCGCAGGACGGCCAACTGCGGCACCCAGCTGTGCACTTCGACGTTTGCCGGTACGTCGCCCAGCTCGGCGGGGTCCACATGCCTGCCGATCTGGAGGACCAGGTGCCAGCCGGGCAGGTCGCCGAAGGCGCGCAGGCACGCGCGGTAGAAGCCGGGCTGTTTGGTGAAGGCCGAGCCGAGGGAGACCAGGACCACCTTCTCGGCCCCGGCCGGGCGCTGCCAGTCGCCCTGGTCGGCTCGGTCGCCCTGGCAGGCGCCGACGAAGGTGTGGACCCGCTCGTCGACCCGGTCGGCATGCGGCTGGAGCGCCTTCGGGATGAGCACGAGGGAGCGGGCGGGCCGGCCCGCGAAGGGATCCGGGTGCTGGGTGATCCCGTTCTCCGCCAGCCAGGCCTCGAAGCGGGCGTAGTAGGCCCGCCCGCGCTCGGTCTTCCTCGGCTCCGCCCACATCGGTTCGGTGACCTCCTCCTCGTAGCCGTCCCAGGCGACGAGGTTCGGCGAGAGGGAGATCGCCGGGACGCCCCAGCGGTGCGCGAGGACGCGGGCCGGGTAGGAGGCGATGTCGTGCAGGACGAGATCGGGCTCGTCACCGGCGTAGGCCCGGATCAGCTGTGGAAGGGCCTGGATCGCGTCGTCCAGGAAGGGTTCCACGTTGTCCAGCAGGGTGCTCCCCCAGGCCTCCGGGTCGGCGTCGGGTCCGGGCAGCGTGCTGGTGTAGGGGACGGGCAGGGCGCCCGTCGCGGCCACCTTCCCGGCGAAGGCCGGCGGGATGCCGTACGTGACCCGGTGGCCCCGGGCGACCAGTTCACGGATCACCTCGAGGCTGGGGTTCACATGGCCGTGGGCGGCGATGGAGAACATGGCGATATGGGCAGGGTCGCGTCGGGTAGTCATACCCACGAGGCTAGACGAGACGGGTCGTCTCGCTCAATGGATTTTCCGGCGCGCACCGTCACCGCTGGTACCTCGCCAGCACCCGGTTCCCGTCCACCTCCAGGCGTCTGCGCAGGTCGGACAGGCCGATCGAGCCGCTGTAGTACTCCTGGAAGGCCGGGGTGGCGACCTTGTCCTTCCACTCCGGATAGCCGCGCACGGACTGGGCGGGCGCCGGGCGGAGGTGGGCCGCCAGGGCGGTGCCGACGGCCCAGCCGTTCTCGGCGGTGTGCAGGGCGGGGTCCCTCAGGGCCTGGGTGCCGGTGGGCAGCATCCAGTCGCCGAGGGCGAGGCGGACCATGTTCGCCGGCCGCAGCAGGAAGTCGATGAACGCGGCGGCCTCCCTCTTGTGCGGGCAGTCGGCGGCGACGGACAGGGTCTGCGGACTGACGCCCTGGGTGAGCCCGCCGGCGCCCGCGGGCGCGGGCAGCACCTCCCAGTCGAAGCCTCTCGGGGCCTGCTGCACGATCTGCTGCCGGTAGGAGAAGCCGAGGGGCACCATCGCGTAGCGGCCGCCGAAGAAGCCGGGCAGCGTGTCCGATCCGCCGCTGCCCAGCGTCGAGACGGGGGCACTGCGGTCGGTGGTGACCTGGTCGTGGACGGTGCGGGGCACGACCGCGTCACCGGCCTCGAAGCGGACGGCCACCTTGCCGTCTGCGCCCCGGTGGAAGAGCTGCCCGCCCGCCGACAGCGCGAGGTTGAGCGTGGCGGAGACGGGTTCCTTCAGCGGCCACGCCACGCCGTACCTTCCGTCGCCGCCGAGCCGCGCGGTGATCCGCCGGAACTCCGCCCAGCTCCAGGGGTGCTCGGGTGTCGGTGTGCGCACCCCCGCCGTGCGCAGCCAGGTGGAGTTGGCGATCAGAACGCGGGGCTCCTGGAGGAAGGGCACGCCGTAGATCCCGTCCCCGAAGGCCGTCGTCCGCCAGCTGCGCCGCGGGATGTCGGACCGGAGCCGGGCGGACAGCAGGCCGGTGAGGTCCGCGAGGTAGCCGCCGTAGGCGAAGTCGGCGAGGTCGTCGGAGGCGTCGTGGATGATGTCGGGCGCCTCGCCGCCCTCGAAGGAGGTGAGCAGCTGGTCATGGACGCTGCCCCAACTCCCCTGCACATACTCGACCTTGACCTCCGAGTGGGTCGCGTTCCACTCCCTCACCAGGTCCCGGTTGGCGGCGACGGACTCCTGCTGCCAGGCCAGGGACTGGAAGCGCAGGGTGATCGGGCCGCCGTGCCATCCGCTCCCCGACGAGCAGCCCGCAAGGAGCAGGAGGAGGACGACGGCTGCCGTGACGGCCCTGGTCCGCATCAGCTCTTCACCGCCCCGGCGAGCAGTCCGCCCGTGATCCGCCGCTGGACGAGGGCGAACACGAGCAGGGAGGGCAGGGTGGCGAGGAACGCCGCCGCGGCCAGCGGACCGAGGTCGGTGACGCCCTCGGCGCCGATGAAGTGGGTGAGGACCACCGGGAGGGTCTGCCTGCCGGGGCTCTTGAGCAGCACCAGCGCGAAGAAGAACTCGTTCCACGCGGTGACGAAGGCGAACAGCGCCGTCGCCGCGATCCCCGGCGCGAGCAGCGGCGCCGTCACCGACACCAGGGTCCGCAGCCGCCCGGCCCCGTCGACGGCCGCCGCCTCTTCCAGTTCGGCGGGTACGGCCCGGACGTGGCCGACGAGCATCCACAGCGCGAACGGCAGCGACCACACCACGTACACCATGACCAGGCCGGGCAGGGAGTCGATCGCCCGCAGGTGCTTCAGCACCAGGAACAGCGGGATGATCACCAGCACGAAGGGGAACGCCTGGCTGACCACCACCCATCCGGTCGCCGCCCGGGACAGCCACGACCGGTGCCGGGCCATGACGTACGCCATCGGCGTCGCGAGCAGTACGGCGACCACGGCCGCTCCGAGTGCCACGAGCAGGGAGTTGAGCGCGGCGTGCAGCAGCGGCTGCTCGTCGAAGGCCTTGCGGAAGTTGTCCAGCGTGGGGTGGCGGGGGATCCAGGCGGGATGGAGGCTGCCCAGTTCGCGGGGCGACTTGAACGCGGTGGACAGCAGCCACAGGAACGGGAAGGCCAGAAGGGCGAGGTAGGCGAGCAGAGCGGCGTACTGGCCGGCGCGTGCCGCGGGGCGGGTCCTCATGCGTCCTCACCGCCCCGCAGCCGGCCGGCCAGGAACACCGCGAGGAGGACCGAGACCACCGCGACCAGCACGCATCCCATCGCCGCCGCATAGCCGAACTGGCCGTAGCGGAAGGCCTCTTCGTAGGCGAACAGCATGGGCAGCCGGGTCTTTCCGCCGGGCCCGCCGTTCGTGAGCACGTACACCAGGGCGAAGGAGTTGAGGTTCCAGATCAGCTGGAGCGCGGTGATCGCGAGGGCCACGGGCCGCAGGGCGGGCCAGGTGACCGTGCGGAAGCGGCGCCAGGCACCCGCGCCGTCCACCGCGGCCGCCTCGTGCAGTTCGCGCGGGGTGTTCTGCAGCCCGGCGAGCAGGGCGACCGTGGTCTGCGGCAGGCCCGCCCAGATGCCTACGACGACGACGGCGGGCAGTGCGGTGGCCAGTCCGCTCAGCCAGTCCCGCCCGTCTCCGAGGCTCAGGTCGTGCAAGGTCTCGTTGAGGACCCCGGCGTCCGGGTTGTAGACCAGCCGCCACATGATGCCGACGACGACCTCGGGCATGGCCCACGGGAGGATCGCGAGGGCGCGGGCGAGCCCGCGCAGCCGTAACTCCTGGTGGAGCAGGAGGGCGAGGCCGAGGGCGAGCAGGAACTGGGGCACGGTCACACCGACCGCCCACACCAGCCCGATCCGGAACGACTCCCAGAACAGCGTGTCGTGCAGCAGGTCCCGGAAGTTGAGGGCGCCGATCCAGCGGGTGGCCGCGGTGCGCCCGGACTGGGCGTCGGTGAAGGCCAGCAGGATGCCGTACAGCAGCGGGCCCACGCTCAGCACGAGGATCGGGATCAGGGCGGGCAGGACCAGGAACCAGGCGCCGTGACCGGCAGGGGATCCTGCCGTATGTCCGGCGGCGGGTCCGGCCGGTCGTCTCGTGTCGGCAACCGATGCCACGGAATCAGCCCCTTTGCCATGTCCGGTTGGCGTGTTCATGGTCGTGAAGGCGTGAAACCTCGTCAAGAGGCCGCGCACACGGTCCGACCTGTGCGAATGCGAGACTGGCCGGAGACCGGACAGGCAGGCCACGGTACGAACGGCACGGAGGCGGACGATGGACGAGGCGCGGGCGCGGGACGTACTGGCCGCGGCGAAGGTGCTGCCGGACGCGGCGCCGGACGCACGGCTCCTCGCCCTCGGCGAGAACGCGGTGTTCGCCGCCGGCGACCTCGTGGTCAAGGTGGGCCGTGACGCCGAACTGCTGGAGCGGGCCCGGCGGGAGCTGGACATCGCCGGCTGGCTGGCCGAGGCGCAGGTGCCGGCGGTGCGGGCGGCCGAGCCGAAGCCGCTGTTGGTCGAGGGGCACCCGGTGACCGTGTGGCACCGGCTGCCCGAGCCGGTGCGACAGGCCGAGCCCCGGGATCTGGCGCAGTTGCTGCGGATCGTGCACGCACTCCCCTCTCCCCCTTTCTCCCTCCCGCCCCGCGAGCTGCTCGGCGGTGTGGAGCGCTGGCTGCGGCTCGCGGGCGAGGCGATCGCCCCCGAGGACGCGGCCTATCTGCGCGAGCGCCGGGACGGCTTCGCGGCGGCCGCGGCCGCGCTGACGCCGCATCTGACACCGGGCCCGATCCACGGCGACGCGCTGCCCCGTAATGTGCACGTCGGCCCCGAGGGCCCGGTCCTGGTCGACCTGGAGACCTTCTCCGCCGACCTGCGCGAGCACGACCTCGTGGTCATGGCCCTCTCCCGCGACCGCTACGGCCTGCCGGGCGAGGCGTACGACTCCTTCACCGGGGCCTACGGCTGGGACGTGCGGGAGTGGGAGGGCTGCTCGGTGCTGCGCGGTGCCCGCGAGACGGCCAGCTGCGCCTGGGTGGCCCAGCATGCGCCGAGCAACCCCGAGGCCCTGGCCGAGTTCGGGCGGCGGGTGGCATCCCTGCGGGAGGGGGACGAGACGGTGCGGTGGTATCCGTTCTGAGCGCCTGCCGGAGGGGGTGGGCCGGCTGCCGCGACTGCGGGTCGTCCGCGGCCGGTCGCGCCCACGCGGCGAAGCCCCATGCCGAACACGGCCCCGCGGGCCTCAGGCAGTCGCCTCGCCCTGGATCGTTCGTGCCGCTCGCCCCAGTTCCGTCAGGACCGTGCGGACCGCCTTTCTCGCCGTGCGCTCGGGGCGGCACAGGACGTCGATGTGCCGTGTGGCCTGGACACCGCTGAGCGGCCGCAGGACCAGCGCGGGATGCCGGCGCATGGTGAAGCGCGGCATCAGCGCGATCCCGCCTCCCGCGGCGACGGCCTCGGCGACCACCGCGAACTCGTTGATGCGATGGACCAGGCGGAGCCGCCGGCCGGCGGCCGCGGCGATGGCCTCGATGGTGGCCATGACCGGGAACCCGTCGTGCACGGTGATCCACGGCTGGTCGGCGACGTCGCGCGGCGTCACCCGCCGCTTGGCGGCGAGCGGATGCCCGGCCGGCATCGCCACGTCGAGCGGCTCGTGCAGCAGGGTGGTCACGGTCACCGTGCGCGGCCAGGGCGGGGCGTGGTCCAGGCGGTGGGCGAGGACGAGGTCGTAGGCGCGGGTCAGCCGCGGGAAGTCCTCCTGCGGTACGTCCTCGTCGGCGAGCGCCACCGTCGGCGCGTCCGGGCCGGACAGGCCGCGCAGCAGCAGCGGGAAGAACGCCGAGCCCGCACTGTGGAACGCCGCCACGGACACCTCGCCGTCCGGCCTGCCGACGAACTCCTCGACCGCGTGCCGGGCCCGGGCCAGCGCCGACTCCACTTCGACGGCCGCGTCCGCCAGCGCCTGCCCGGCGTCGGTGAGCACCAGGCGCCGCCCGTGCCGTTCGGTGAGCGGCACGGGGATCGAGCGCTGCAGCAGCCGCAGCTGCTGCGAGATCGCCGACGGCGTGACCAGCAGCGCCTCGGCGACCGCGGTGACGCTGCCCAGCTCACCCAGCTCCCGCAGGATCCGCAGCTGCCGTTCGTCCATATCCTCAGTGTAGGTCGACGATGTAGGCCCGCTAAAAGATCGTTTAAGAAGTTGGTTCTGGGCTTCAGACACCTCGGCGGTGCACCGTGGGCGGGTGACCGACGCCCGCCGTACCGATGCGGTACTCCTCCTCGTCGCGCTGGTCTGGGGTTCCAGTTATCTGTCCGCCCAGACGGCCGTGGCCGCCCTGCCCGTCCTCCTCGTCCTGTTCGCGCGCTACGCCCTTGCCGCGCTCCCCTGCCTCGCTCTCGTCGCCGCCCGGGGAGGACCGCGCGGGTGGACCCGGGACGAGGTCCGCGCGGGGCTGCCGCTCGGGGTCACCCAGGCCGCGGTCCTGGTCGTGGAGACCTATGGCGTCGCCCACACCACGGCCGCCAACGCGGGTCTGATCATCAGCCTCACCATCGTGCTCACCCCGCTCCTCGACCGCGGCGGCCGCCGGGGCGGACCGCCTCCCGCCTTCTTCGCCGCGGCCGCGGTGTGTGTCCTGGCCGTGGGTCTGCTCATGTCCGCGGACGGATTCCACGCGCCGCGCCTCGGGGACCTGCTGATGCTCGCCGCGGCCGGCGTCCGTGCGCTGCACGTGGCCCTCGTCGGCCGGCTCACCGCGGGCAGGGCGATCCGCCCGCTGCATCTGACGGCGGTGCAGACCCTGGTCGGCACGGGCCTGTTCCTCGTACCCGCCGCCCGCGACCTTCCGCTACTGGCCCGGGCCGGTGCGGCGACCTGGGCACAGCTTGTCTATCTCGCCCTCTTCTGCAGCGTGTTCGCCTTCCTCGCACAAACCTGGGCGGTGCAGCGCACCTCCGCGAGCCGGGCCAGTCTGCTGCTGGGCACCGAGCCCGTCTGGGCCGCGGCGGTGGGCATCGCCCTCGGCGGCGAACACCTCACCCCGCTCACCGCCCTGGGCGCGGCCCTGATGGTCACCGGTACGTACTGGGGCCAGGCCGTGGAACGCGCCCACCGGACCGCGCAGACCGCCCTCGGCCCCAGGGGCACCGACAGCACCGGGGACGTCGCACCCGCCGCGTCCCCCGAGAGGAACGGGGACGACCTCCCCCACCGGAGCACGACACTCACCAGCACCTGATCTCCCGGCTCGACGCCTCGGCCGCGCTTCAACGCCGCCCGTCCCGACCGCTCGCCGTGTCCGGCCGGCGCCGACCACGCGAGACTCGCCGGCCCGCCGGGGGCCCGCATCGCGAACGCCGCGCCGCGCCGCGCCGGTGTGACCGCTCGGCTCAGACCTTCTCGTCCGCCAGGTCCGCGGGCTCGCGCAGCGGCCACAGGCCGTCGACCACCGCTGTCGCGTCCCCCTTGCGGCGCAGGAACGCCTGGAAGTCCGCCGCCCACTCGGCATACCACTGGATCTGGCGGCGGTGCAGCTCCGCCGGGGCCAGGGACGCGATCTTCGGGTGGCGGTCGGCTATCGCGGAGGCGAGGCGGGCCGCGGCGAGGGCGTCGGCCGAGGCGTTGTGGGCGGCGTCGAGGACTATGCCGTACTCGGCGCAGACCGCCTCCAGATTCCGCTTGCCGCGGCGGTAGCGGTCGACCCAGCGGTCGATGGTGTAGGGGTCGACGACCGGCGCCGGGTCCGGGCCGCCGAGCCGGTCGGCCAGGGACGGCAGGCCGTACCGGCGCAGTTCGGCGTTGAGCAGGGTGAGGTCGAAGGCCGCGTTGTAGGCGACGACCGGCACTCCCGTGTGCCAGTACGAGACCAGCACGTCCGCGATGG
Source organism: Streptomyces sp. NPDC020362 (assembly GCF_040642095.1). Taxonomy (NCBI): domain Bacteria; kingdom Bacillati; phylum Actinomycetota; class Actinomycetes; order Kitasatosporales; family Streptomycetaceae; genus Streptomyces; species Streptomyces sp. NPDC020362. Next base: position 30,429 of record NZ_JBFAET010000027.1, on the reverse strand, counting down.
CGTCGGCCACCTCGTCGGCCGGACGGCCCTCGGCCGCCGCGCGTTCGTTGCTGATCCCGTGCACGGCCACCGCGTCGGCCGGGATCTCCACGCCCGGATCCGCCAGCCATTCCCGGCGCCCCATGGGCTCACCGGCCCTGACCTCGATCACCGCGCCGGTGACGATGCGCGCCTCACGCGGATCGGTCCCGGTCGTCTCCAGGTCGAAGCCGATCAGCAGCTCCCGGTGCCAGCCCATGGGCGGCCCCCCTTCTTGGTGGTGCGTTCCCCCAGTGGCCTCCACCCTCGCACGCGGCACTGACAATCCGATGACCGCGTTCCGCTTACCGGAGTGGACCGTTCAGGACACCGGGCGTGAATCCGCCCAGGCCAGCTCGAATTCCTCGCGGTACGTCGGGAAGAGTCCCACTTCACCCACGTCATCCGACTTGACCACCTTGCTTCCGTTGCGCAGCACCAGCACCGGCGACTCCATCCCGCGCGCCCCGCGCAGATAGGACTGCACCACGGCGATGCCGTCGGCACCGTCCCCGTCCACGAGATAGGCGGTGAAGCGGGGCGTCTCGTCGTAGACCTGGATCTCGAAGGCGCCGGGGTCGCGCAGCCGGGACCGCACCCGGCGCATGTGCAGGATGTTCATCTCGACCGACCGGCTCAGTTCGCCCCGCTTCATCCCGAGTTCCCGCTCGCGGCGCTTGACCGCACTGGAAGCCGGGTTGAGGAAGAGCAGCCGCACCCGGCAGCCGGACTCGGCGAGCCGGACCAGGCGGCGTCCGGAGAAGTTCTGCACGAGCAGATTGAGGCCGATGCCGATGGCGTCGAGACGGCGGGCGCCGCCGAACAGGTCCTCGGCCGGGAACTGGCGCATCAGCCGCACCCGGTCGGCATGGACGGCGACCACGTCCGCGTACCGGTCGCCGACCAGGTCCTCGACCGCGTCGACGGGCAGCCGACGCGCGGAGGGCACGTCACCGCCCGCGCCGAGCATCTCCAGCAGCCGGGCCGAGGCCCGCTCGGCCTGGTTCAGGACGGCCTCGGACAGGGCCCGGTTGCGGGAGACGACGTTGCGGGTGACCTCCAGCTCGTCCAGGGCCAGTTCGAGGTCGCGGCGCTCGTCGAAGTACGGCTCGAAGCACGGCCAGTGCTGCACCATCAGCTCGCGCAGCTGCGGCAGGGTGAGGAAGCTGAGCACGTTGTCGTCGGCCGGGTCGAGCAGATAGCCCTTGCGGCGGCTGACCTCGCGTACCGCGACCGCGCGCTGCACCCACTCCTGCCCGGCGGGTCCGGCCGCGGCCACCACCCACTCGTCGCCATGGACGGGTTCGTAGATGGGGCGCAGTACGGCGGCCACGACGGCGCGCAGCCGCTGTTCGACGAGGTTCAGCCAGATGTAGGCCCGGCCCGCCCGCTGGGCACGGATGCGCACCTCGAGCCAGGCGTCGGCGTCCCAGTCCAGTTCCGGCCCGATGGACCCCGCCGCGTCCATCGGGCGGGCCAGGGACACCGCGCCGGGCGGGACGTCTGCGGAGCTCCCCTCGTGACCCTCGTCACCAGGGGGCAGCTCCAGGCCTCCCGAGCCCACCCGTGCACCGCCTTCCGCCACCCCGGGCCTTCCCCGTCTCAACGATCAAGGAAGGGTACTCCGGGAGCGGTCGGCGGTGCAGCCGGATCGACAGGTCGGTTTCTCAACTACGAGGGCGCCAGTGGCCGTTCTGCCATGACAGCGCATCCGGAGTGAGCGGATTCATAGCGGTGACGTCCCTCGGGGCGATGGCGAAGCCCTGCCAGTGGATCGGCATGGGCTGCTGGTCCTCGTCCCGCGCGATGTGATGGAAGCCGACGTTCATCCAGACCACCGGGTGAGTGAGCGTCTGGCCGTTGACCCACTTGTCGACGGACTTGCCCGCTCCGGCCGGGCAGGCGCCGGGGTTGTTGCTGGCGAACTGCTCGCACGTGTTGTACTCGGTGAAGTACACGTCGTGCTTGGTGAAGCTGCGGCCCGGGTACTTCGTGGTGGGGCCGGGCACGATCTCGTACGAACGCGCGTGCCCGTCCTTGTTCTTGCCGCTCTCGCTGACCACCCGCCACCAGCGGTAGGTCTTGTAGTCGCCCGCGAGTTCCTTGGTGACCTTGGTGCGGGTGGTCTTGTTGGTGGGCGCCTGCTGGCCGTGGGCCGGGGCGGTGACGGCGGAGTCGTACTGCTCGACCTTGGTCCTGGACGAGCCGTCGAGGCCGAAGTCCAGTCGCCAGAAGACGTTGTGGCTGTGGCTGGTGGCGTAGGCCTTGGCACCCTTGCCGATGGGCCAGCCGCGGCCGTCGCCGGCGTCGTAGTCGTCGTAGGAGAGGCTGCCGGTGGCGCCGACGTTCATGTTGACGGTGCCGTCGTCCTGGAAGCGCCACTCGGTCATGTACTCGTACCAGCCGACCTTGTTGACCGTGTAGACGAGCAGGTCCTTGCCCTGGGCCTGGAAGACCTTGTTCGCGCTGTCCCCCTGCATGCGGTAGGCGTGGCCGCGCGAACGGGTGGTCGTGCACAGGCCCTTGACGTCCTGGTGCTGCGGGTCCCAGGCCTCCGGGACCCGGACGGTCTTGATGGTGCCGCCGGGGCACTCGCCCGGCGCCAGGTCCACCAGTCCCTGGGCGAAGCCGAACCCGGTGAGGTCGTCGTACTCGACGCTGCCGTTGTCGTAGGGCACGTCGATCTGGGCGAGACGGGCGCTGTTGAGGACCTTGATCGGCTTCGGCTCGCCCTTGGGCTGGTAGGAGACGTTCTCCAGGACGAGGCCGGCCTTGCTGTCGTAGCGCCAGCACATCCGCCAGGTGGTGCCGGTGGCGAGTTTCTGCTCGATCCGGTAGGCGGCACTGCAGTCGGCAGCAGCGGCGGGGGCTGCCTTGGGCCGGGCGGCCTTGGGCTGGGCGACCGCCGGTCCGGCGCCGGCCGTGGCGCCGGCGGCCAGTGCGGCGACGGTCAGGCCGACGGCCGCCCGCGTGCGGGCACGCGTGATTCTGTCTTTGCGCATGAAGACGTGACTCCCCTGCAGGAGATGCAAGTTGGAAAAGCGAACGGACTGCCGGGACTCAGCGGCGGTCGAGCCCTGCGACCTTGCGGGCGCTCAGGTCGACGATCAGCCACCGGGCGTCGATCCACGGGCCGTTCTTGACCTTCGGGAACAGCCGCACGCAGCGGTGTTCGCCGCACTTGTCGAGCGCGGCGGGCTGTCCGCCCGGGGTGGCCCGGTAGACGGCGCCGTTGAGCAGCAGCTGGTCCGCGGAGGTCAGCTCGTGGCCGGTGGCGTCCTTGTAGTCCGCCTTGAGGCCCGCACCCAGCGGGTCCGCGATCAGCAGCCTGGCCGCCTCGGCGTTCTCGTCGCGGCTCAGCGGCGGCTGGACGCCGTGCTGGCTGCTGGTCCGTTCGACCTTGCCGCTCTCCAGGTCGACCGTCTTGGTGACGAGCGTGTCGCTCTTGTAGTCGTAGAAGGTCACCTCCGCCCGGCGCGGCGCGTCCGGATCGTCCAGCTCGTTCGCCTCGGGGTCGGCGAGGTCGACGCTCAGACGCTGCGGACCGCGGTCGCCGTCGACGTTCTCGCCCGAGGTCAGCAGCTGCTTGTTCAGGGCGATCTTCTCGACGCGTCGCATCTCGTCGCCGGTCAGCGGGTCGCGGCCCGTGCCCTTCTTCCCCTCGGCGGGCGCCTGCTGCACGACGCCCGGCCGGACCGCGTCCGGCCCCTGCCCCCCTTGCTGTGCGGCCTGCGCGCCGCCGCTCGCTCCTCCCGATTCGTCCGCCCCGGCCGTGCCCGGCAGGGTGATCCCGATCATCACGGCGGTCCCGGCGACCGCCAGGGCCGCACCGGCCACCACCTTGCCCAGATGGCGGTGCACTACATCGCGCACATCTTCCCCCTACTCCCCCAACATCCCCGGGAGTACGTGTTGCCCCACTGGTTCGGCGCACGGCGGGTGGTCGAGTCGCCGTGCGCACTGGTCGGCCGGTAAGAGGGGCGTAAGTCGCGGGAGGTTGCATCACTTTCGGGCAGACTCGAAGCCGAACGCGGCCCCGGCGGGGCGGCACACCTGGAAGAGTCGTGCCCATGCAGGTCTGGCCTGGAGAGGCGTATCCGCTCGGCGCCACCTACGACGGCGCCGGAACCAACTTCGCGGTCTTCACGGAGGCCGCGGACCGAGTAGAGCTGTGTCTGCTGCACGACGACGGCTCGGAGACGGCGGTGGAACTGCGCGAGAGCGACGCGTTCGTGCGGCACGCGTACCTGCCGGGCGTCATGCCGGGACAGCGGTACGGGTTCCGGGTGCACGGCCCGTACGCCCCCGAGCGCGGGCTGCGCTGCAATTCCGCGAAGCTGCTGCTCGACCCGTACGCGAAGGCGATCGGCGGCAGTGTCCGGTGGGGCGAGGAGGTGTACGGCTACCACTTCGGCGCCCCCGACCGGCGCAACGACCTGGACTCGGCGCCGCACACCATGACCTCGGTGGTGATCAACCCGTACTTCGACTGGGGCGACGACCGGCCCCCGCGCACCGAGTACCACCACACGGTGATCTACGAGGCCCATGTCAAGGGCCTGACCATGCGCCACCCGGGACTGCCGGAGGAGCTGCGCGGCACCTACGCGGCGCTCGCGCACCCCGCGGTCATCGAGCACCTGACCGCGCTGGGCGTGACGGCGCTGGAGCTGATGCCCGTCCACCAGTTCGTCAACGACCACCGGCTGGTCGACATGGGCCTGAACAACTACTGGGGCTACAACACGGTCGGCTTCTTCGCCCCGCACAACACGTACGCCTCCTGGGGCGACCGCGGCCAGCAGGTCCTGGAGTTCAAGTCGGCGGTCCGGGCGCTGCACGAGGCCGGGATCGAGGTCATCCTCGACGTCGTCTACAACCACACCGCCGAGGGCAACCATCTGGGGCCGACGCTGTCCTTCAAGGGCATCGACAATCCGTCGTACTACCGGCTCGCGGACGATCCCCGCTACTACACGGACACCACGGGCACGGGGAACTCGCTGCTCATGCGGTCCCCGCACGTCCTCCAGCTGATCATGGACTCGCTGCGGTACTGGGTCACCGAGATGCACGTCGACGGCTTCCGCTTCGATCTCGCGGCGACCCTGGCCCGGCAGTTCCACGAGGTGGACCGGCTGTCGTCGTTCTTCGACCTGGTGCAGCAGGATCCGGTGGTCTCCCAGGTGAAGCTGATCGCCGAACCGTGGGACGTGGGCGAGGGCGGCTACCAGGTGGGCAACTTCCCGCCGCTGTGGACCGAGTGGAACGGCAAGTACCGGGACACGGTGCGGGACCTGTGGCGGGGCGAGCCGCGGGCGCTCGCGGAGTTCGCGTCCCGGCTGACCGGCTCCTCGGACCTCTACCAGGACGACGGGCGCCGCCCGCTCGCCTCCATCAACTTCGTCACCTGCCACGACGGCTTCACCCTGCACGACCTCGTGTCGTACAACGACAAGCACAACGGGGCCAACGGCGAGGACAACCGGGACGGCGAGAGCCACAACCGGTCCTGGAACTGCGGCACGGAGGGCGAGACCGGCGACCCGGGCGTGCTCGCCCTGCGTGCCCGCCAGATGCGGAACTTCGTCGCCACGCTGATGCTGTCCCAGGGCGTGCCGATGCTCAGCCACGGCGACGAGTTCGCCCGCACGCAGCGCGGCAACAACAACGCCTACTGCCAGGACAGCGAGGTGTCCTGGCTGGACTGGCCCGAGGACGGCGGGGAGCTGCTGGAGTTCGTCCGGGCGATGGTCTGGCTGCGCCGCGACCACCCGGTCTTCCGCCGGCGGCGCTTCTTCCACGGGCGGCCGGTGGAGGGCACCCACGACGAGCTGTCCGACATCGCCTGGTTCACGCCCGAGGGCGGCGAGATGGCCCAGCGGGACTGGGACTCGGCGCGGGCGTCCGCGCTGACCGTGTTCCTGAACGGCAACGCGATCTCCGAACCCGGTCCGCGCGGGGAGCGGATCGCCGACGACTCGTTCCTGCTCATGTTCAACGCCTCGCCCCGGCCGCTGGACTTCCTGGTGCCGGTCGACCACGGCCGGCAGTGGCAGGTGGTCGTCGACACGGGCCGCCCGGAGGGGGTCGCGCCGGGGACGGGGGCGAAGGTGGCGGCCGGTGACCGCATCACCCTTCCGGACCGCAGCATGACGGTGCTGCAGCGCCCGGCCTGACGCCCTCCCGCGCGGCCCGGGCAGGGAGCCGCAGCGGCTGCGGAGAAGGAGTCGTGGATGCTCCGGACGGGGAGTGGTAGCGGCTGCGGCCAGGGAGTCGTGCGGGCCCGCTCGTCCTCCACGCGCGCGTGGAGGACCTGTCCGGCCCGTCCGGAGCGCGTCGCCGGACGAGCCGTCGAGCGGGGCACGCGTGCGGGGGTGTGTGCAGGAGTCGATGACACGAAAGACGGCGGGCTGGGTACGTAGGTCTCCATGACCTCTGTGCGATCCGGACCGGGGGTGCCCACGGCCACCTACCGGCTGCAGCTCCAGCCAGCGTTCCCGTTCGCCGCGGCCGCCGCGGCCGTGCCGTACCTGGCGTCGCTCGGCATCTCGCACCTGCACCTGTCCCCCGTCCTGGAGTCCGTGCCGGGCTCCACGCACGGCTACGACGTCGTGGACCACGCGCGCGTGCGCGAGGAACTGGGCGGTGAGGAGGGGCTGCGCGCGCTGGCGCACACCGCGCGCGAGCACGGCCTGGGCCTGGTGGTGGACATCGTGCCGAACCACATGGCCATGGCGCCCCGGCACAACCACGCGCTGTGGGAGGTACTGCGCGAGGGGCCCGGGTCCCCGTACGGGCGCTGGTTCGACATCGACTGGGAGGCGCAGGGCGGGCGCGTGCTGCTGCCCGTGCTCGGCGGCCCGGTCGGCTCGGAACTGGACCGCCTCGTGGTCGACGGGGACGTCCTGCGCTACCACGACCACGCCTTCCCGCTCCGCGCGGGCACCGAGGACCTGCCGCTGCCCCGGCTGCTCGACGCCCAGTGGTACCGCCCGGTGTGGTGGCGGCTCGCCCGCACCGAGCTGAACTACCGGCGCTTCTTCAGCATCTCGGAGCTGATCGGGGTGCGCGTGGAGGACCCCGACGTGTTCGAGGCCACCCACGCCAAGATCCTCCAGCTGCTGGCGGAGGGCGTGGTCGACGGGCTGCGGATCGACCATCCCGACGGGCTCGCGGACCCCGACGGCTACCTGGCGCGACTGCACGGGGCGAGCGGCGGGCGCTGGACGGTCGTGGAGAAGATCCTCGCCGACGGCGAGCGGCTTCCGGCCGCCTGGCCCGTCGCGGGCACCACGGGGTACGACGCCCTGCGCCACGTGGACGGCCTCTTCACGGACAGCGCCGGGGCGTACGAACTGGTGGGGCGGTACCGGGCGTTCGCGGCGCCCCAGACGGACCGGGGCGGCAACTGGGAGGCCACGGTGCGGCAGGCCGCCTACAAGGTGCTCACGCACGAGCTGGCCGCCGAGACCGACCGGCTCACCCGGGTGGCCGCCCGGCTGTGCACCGACTCGCCGGACCCCGCGCTGCGCGACCGGGCTCCCTGGGCGCTGCGCACGGCCGTGGAGGAGCTGCTGGTGCGGCTGCGGGTCTACCGGCCCTACGCCTCGGGCGACGCCTCCGCCGTCCTCACCGAGGAGGCCGCCGAGGAGGCCCGGCTGGCCTTCGTGGTGCCCGAGGAGGCCGAGGCCGTCGACATCGTGCGCCGGCTGCTGGTCGAGGCGCCCGGCGACCCGTCGGCGCCGGACCACGCCGACCGGGTGGACTTCCGCACGCGGTTCGCGCAGACCGCGTCGGCGCTGCGCGCCAAGTCCGTCGAGGACACGGCGTTCTACCGCTACGTGCCCCTGCTGTCGGCGACCGAGGTGGGCGGCGACCCGGGCAGTCCCGGCATGGCCCCGGAGGACTTCCACGCCTACTGCGCGCGCGTGCAGCGCGACCGGCCGCTCACCGGCACGGTGGTCTCCACCCACGACACCAAGCGCAGCGCCGACGTGCGCGCGGCGCTGGCCGTGCTCACCGAGTGCCCGGACCGCTGGGCGGAGTTGCTCGCCGGGGTGGCCCTGCCCGAGGAGGGCGCACCGGACGGGCAGCTGGCCTGGGCGGCCTGGCAGACGGCGTTCGGGCTCGGACCGGCGCAGGGCGAACGGGTCCGCGAGGCGCTGCTCAAGCATGTGCGCGAGGCGGGCATGTACACCAGCTGGACGGAGCAGGAGCCGCCGTACGAGGAGGCGGTGGCGGCCTTCGTCACGGCCGGGCCGTGCGGGCCTCCCGGGGAGCGCGTGGCCGCCTTCCGCAAGGCGCTGGAGCCGCACATCCGGGCGAACGTCCTCGGCACCGCGCTGGTCCATCTGACGATGCCGGGCGTGCCGGACCTGTACCAGGGCACGGAGGGTGAGTACCGGGCGCTGGTGGACCCGGACAACCGGCGGCCGGTGGCGTTCCCTCCCGGGACCCGCGGCGAGAAGGACGCGCTGACGGCGGCGGCGCTGCACCTGCGCGCCCGCCGGCCCGGCGTCTTCGGTGCATCGGCGACGTATGCCCCGCTGGCCGCCGAGGGACCGGCGGCCGACCACTGTGCGGCGTTCACGCGCTCCGGCGAGGTGGCCACGGCCGTGACCCGGCTGTCCCTGCGGCTTGCGGAGTCGGGCGGCTGGCGGGAGACACGGCTGGAGCTGCCGCCGGGGCGATGGGCGGACGTGCTCACCCCCGGACGGGAGTTCACGGGGCACGCGCCCGTGGCGGATCTCTTCGAGCGGCTCCCCGTTGCACTGCTGGAACGGACCGGGGAGGACTGAGGGGCCGCCGGTCCGACACCTGCTCAGCCCCCTGCGAGCAGCTGCCCCTGGCACTGCCGGGGCAGACCGGGAGGAACTGAAGAACCGCCGGTCCGACGCCTGCTCAAGCGGCCGGTCTGCCTGCTCTGCCGGTCCGGCGCCCGCTCTGCCGGTCTGCCCGCCCGCTCGGCCGGCCTGCCCGCTCAGCCGGTCCGACGCCCGCTCACCCGGTCTGCCCGGCGGGCGAGCCGCACTCGTCGTACGCCCGGGCGGCACCTGCTGCCCCCGCGGAGGGCCAGGCGGCGCGCAGAAGGTCCACGAAGGCCGCGGCGGCCCCGGTGGGCGGCACGCGCGCGTAGACCGTCAGGGCGCGCTTCCAGGCCGGGTCGGGGGTGAGGACCACGCAGTCCTCGCCGACGGCGCCCCGCACCACGTGGGCGGGCGCCACGCACACCCCGACGCCCGCGGCGGCCATGCGCACGGCCGTCGAGGTGTGCTCGGTCCACACGGCGGTCCTGGGCCGGAACCCGGCCTGCCCGCACGCCCAGTCGAGGAAGCGTTCGCCGTGGACGACGGGTTCCATGGCGCAGCGGATCCAGTCGCGCTCGGCGAGTTCCGGCAGCGTCACCGTCGTACGGCCGGCGAGCCGATCGTCGAACGGCACGACGAGGACGACCTCCTCCTCGCCGACCGGCACGACGGTGCCGGGCGGGCCGGCGGGCTCGGGGCCGACGGCGAGGTCGGCGGTGCCGCGCTGCACCGCCTCCTCCAGAGCTTCGGAGGTGGCGTACTCGTGCAGCCGCAGCAGGACCTGGGGGTGGGCCGTGCGCCAGCGGGCGAAGACGTCCGGGAGGGCGCCCACGGCGATGGAGTGGAGCGCGGCGATGTGCAGCTCGCCGCCCTCGGCGCCGGCGGCGGCGCGGGCCGCGCGGTGGGCCCGGGCGGCGCTGCGGACGGCGAGTTCGGCGTGCGGCAGGTAGGCGCGGCCCATCGGCGTGAGGCGCACCCCTCGCGGCATGCGCTCCAGCAGGGCGCCGCCCACTGCCTTCTCCAGGGCCTTGATCTGGTGCGAGAGGGCGGGCTGGGTGACGTGCAGGGCCTCTGCCGCGCGCGTGAAGGACGCCTCCTCGACGACGGTCAGGAAGTACTCCATCTGCCGCAGGCTCAACTCCCCGCCCTCCCATGAAGATCCTGCATGGGTTCTACAAGAACATTGCCTTGGACTCATGGCAAGCGGCGGGCGGAGGGTGGAGCCATGAGCATGAACACAGCGGACGTCATCGTCATCGGCGGCGGCACCGGCGGGTACAGCACCGCTCTGCGCGCCGCCTCCCTCGGGCTCGCCGTCGTGCTCGTCGAACGCGACAAGGTCGGCGGGACCTGCCTGCACCGGGGGTGCATCCCGAGCAAGGCCATGCTGCACGCCGCCGAACTCGTCGACGGCATCGTCGAGGCCCGTGAACGCTGGGGCGTGAAGGCCACGCTGGAGTCCGTGGACTGGTCGGCGCTGGTGGCCGCACGGGACGGCATCGTGGAGCGCAATCACCAAGGGGTGGAGGCTCATCTGGCCCACGCGGGCGTACGGGTGGTGCGAGGCAGCGCGCGGCTGACCGGGACACGCACGGTGCGCGTGGAGGACGTACACGAACGCTCTGCGTCCGGCGCGGTCGGCGGTTCCGGGTCCCGGTCCGGCATGGTCGGCGGTTCCGGGTCCGGGTTCGGCATAGTCGAAGGTTCGGCGCTCGGCGCGGTCGACGGTTCCGGAGCCGGCGTGGTCGACGGTGCCGCGTCCCGAGGGGGCGACGGTTCGGCGCCCGGCGTGCACGACTTCACCGCGCGCCGGGGCATCGTCCTCGCGACCGGCTCGCGACCGCGCACGCTCCCGGGGCTCGCACCGGACGGCCGGCGCGTGGTGACCAGCGACGACGCGCTGTTCGCACCCGGGCTCCCCGCCTCCGTACTGGTGCTGGGCGGCGGCGCGATCGGCGTGGAGTACGCCTCCTTCCACCGCTCGATGGGTGCCGAGGTCACGCTGGTGGAGGCCGCCGACCGGATCGTGCCCCTGGAGGACGCCGATGTCAGCCGTCATCTGACGCGGGGTCTGAAGAAGCGCGGCATCGACGTGCAGGCGGGCGCGCGGCTGCTGGACGCGGAGGTCGTGGAGGACGGCGTACGCGCCCGTGTGCGCACCGTGCGCGGGGAGACGCGGACGGTGGAGGCGGAGCGGCTGCTGGTGGCCGTCGGCCGGGCCCCGGTCACCGAGGGCCTGGGCCTGGCCGCCGCCGGTCTGACGACGGACGAGCGGGGGTTCGTCGTACCGGAGGACTGGAACCGGCTGGAGACGGCCGTACCGGGGATCCATGTCGTGGGCGACCTGCTGCCGCCGCCCTCGCTGGGCCTCGCGCACGCCTCGTTCGCGGAGGGCCTGCTGGTGGCCGAGACGCTGGCCGGGCTGCCGTCGGCCCCCGTGGACTACTCGGCGGTGCCCCGGGTGACGTACTCCTCGCCGCAGACCGCGGCCGTGGGACTCGGCGAGGCGGAGGCACGCGCGCGTGGGCACGAGGTCGACGTCAACACGATGCCGCTGACCGCCGTCGCCAAGGGAATGGTGCACGGGCAGGGCGGCATGGTGAAGGTCGTCGCCGAGGCCGGCGGCGGGCAGGTGCTCGGCGTGCATCTGGTGGGCCCCCACGTGTCGGAGATGATCTCCGAGAGCCAGCTGATCGTCGGCTGGGACGCCGAGCCCTCGGACGTGGCCCGGCACGTGCACGCGCACCCGACGCTGTCGGAGGCGGTCGGCGAGGTGTTCCTGACGCTCGCGGGACGCGGCCTGCACCAGCAGTGAGCACCCGGAGCACGGTGCCCGGCCGCAGTCCCGGAATGCGTCGGGCGCCCCCTGGAGCCTCCCCCGTCGAGTTCTTGACAGTTCCCCCACGCCGTGCGGCACTTGGAGGGCGAAGCCGGGCGGACAAGTCGGGGGTGAGTCTCCTGCCGGAGCTGCGCTACCCCAGCGTTCCCGAACTGGTCGCCTCCGCACGGGCGTTGGCCGCTCAGGAGCCCGGGCTGTGTGCGCTCAGACAGGTGGGCGTCTCGCGGGCCGGCCGGCCCCTGCATCTGCTGTCCGTGGGGCATGCGCGGCGCGCGGTGCTGGTCGTCGCCGGCGCCCACGCCAACGAACCGACAGGGGGCTCCACCCTCCGGGTGCTGGCCGAGCGCGTGCTGGCCGAGCGGGAGCTGCGGGCCGGCACCTCATGGCACTTCCTGCTCTGCGCGGACCCGGACGGCGCGAGCCTGCATGTGACCCCGGCGCCGCGCAGCCTGCTCGACTACCACCACGGCTTCTACCGGCCGACGGGCGCCGAGCAGCCCGAGTGGTCGCCCGCGGTGCTGCCGCCGGACCGCCTGCCGCCCGAGACCCGGGCCCTGACCGGGGTGATCGACGAACTGCGCCCCTACCTCCAGGTGACGCTGCACGGCACCGATCTGGGCGGCAGCTGGGTGCAGCTGACGAAGGACGTGCCGGGCCTGGCCGAGCCGTTCGCCAAGTCCGCGGCGGAGCTGCACATCCCGGTGGAGGCGGGTGCCTCGGACGCCGCGGGCTGGCCGGTCTCGGGGCCCGGGGTGCATGTGATGCCGGGCCCGGAGACGGGCGTCGCGTACCCGAGCCTGCCGGACGACGCACGGCACAGCACCTGGTACCACACGCACCGCTACGGCGGTCTGACGGCCGTAGTGGAGGTCCCGATGTGGGCCAGCGATCTGGTGGACGACCCGGCGCCGCACCCGGCACCGGCGGCGGCGATGCACCGGCTCGCGAAGCGGCTGCTTCGGGACTCGCGGGAGGTGGAGCGGGTGCTCGCCGAGGCGCTGCCCCGGCTGGAGGGCGCCGACGGGCCGCTGCTGCGGGCCGCGCAGTGGGCCCTGGAGCTGATACCGGGCCTTGCGCGGGACTGGACCCACACCCCGCCGGCCGGCACGACGATGGCGTACGTCGGCAGCGTGGACGCCTTCGGACGGAGGCTGCCGCTGCGGTCCGCGGCGATGCTCCTGCGGGTGCTGCGGGAGACGGACGACCGGGCGGCGCCCGGGCTGGAGCAGCTCGTCGCCTCCTGGTGCGAGGCCTTCGCGGATCGTTTCAGAGCCCGCTGGGTGCCGTTGGAGCACCAGGTGGAGCATCAGTCCCGGACGGTGCTGGTCGCGGCCCAGCAGGCACGGGAGCGGGCGGTGTGAGGCTGCACACCGCCCGCGCCTCGCTCACCTCACGGGAGCCGGGTCGTGCTCCAGGGCGAACACCGATCCCGTCCGCGCGTCCATGACGCACTTGCTGGAGTAGGTCTCCTGGTAGTCGACGGGCCGTCCGTTCCACTGCCCGTGGGCGTGGACGGTCACGGGGGCGAAGATCATCGGGCAGAAGACCTTCGTGTGCGGGATGCGCGCGATGTCGCCGTCCGCGGCGCCGAGTTCGGCACAGGCCTCGGCCGCCCGGGCGAACCCCAGGGGCACCGGGTCGCACAGCAGCAGCTTTTCGTGCGCGTCGCGGGGCGGGGTGTCGCCGCGGGCCACGGAGAGGTAGAGCCAGTTGTCGGCAAGGGGGAACGTGCTGCGGGGTGCCGCCTGGGCCGGGCCCGCGGCGAGGAGGCCGGCACAGGCCAGCAGGGCGCCGGCGGCCGCTGTCGCTCGGGTGATGTACGTCATGCCCGAATCCATCGGCACGGCGGCCCGCGTTCCCCAGCCCGACTCACCCGAACGGGACCGTGCGGACAGGCGGTGGTGCGTCAGTTCGAATGCGGGGAGGTGTCCCCGTACGCCGCGAGCCGGAAGGCGATCCGCCCGAAGGCCACCTGGTCGCCCTCCTGGACCACCACGGCGCCGACCACTCGGCGTCCGTTGACCGTGGTGCCGTTGGTGGAGCCCAGGTCCCTGAGGATCCACATGCCGCCCTGCCGGCGCAGCTCGGCATGCACCCGCGAGACGGTCTCGTGGTTCAGGCGCAGCCCGTTCGCGGGGTCGCGGCCTATGCGCAGCGGATGGCCCCCCGCCGGATGCGGCAGCAGCAGCTTGGGCAGCCGCTCGGCCTGCCAGGCCCGGCGCAGCCGTACGGTGAAGCCGGAGACGGCCTCGACGGTGCCGAGGAGCGCGCGGGAGAAGCGGTTCTCGCGGGGCAGGTCGGCGGTGAGGGCGACGAGTTCGTCGGCGCGGCGCGCGGCGAGCGCGAGTTCCATCCGGCGCACGAACGTGTCGTGCGACAGCCGTCCCATGGCGACGCCGTCACGCAGCACCTGCAGCGCCTTGTCGCGCTCCGCGTCGGACAGCCGCGCGGGGTACGTGGGGAACTCGAAAGACGACGTCACGCTGGCGATTGTCGGGCAGTGAACCCCTGGTGTCCAGAAACGGGGGAAACGGTTGCAAGGCGCGTGCACTTCCGCGACACCTTCCGGGAAAGGGCGTATTCGAAAGCGCATGGATCTCTTTCGCGGCACGATGGACGCGCTACATCACGGTGAGCAGACGAAGGGGAACCGTCCGTGCAGTTCGAGGTGTGGGCACCGCAGGCAGACCGTGTGACGCTCCATTGCGACGGGGCCACGCGCGCGTTCGCGTTGGAGCGCGATCCGGAGCGTGCCGGCTGGTGGACGGGGGAGGCCGAGGGCGAGGACGGCTCGCGATACGGGTTCGCGCTGGACGACGGGCCCGTGCTGCCCGATCCGCGCTCGCGACGCCAGCCGGACGGCCCGGACGGGCTGAGCGCGGTGGTCGACCACGGGCGGTACACGTGGCGTTCCGCGTGGGCGGGACGCGAGCTGCCGGGCGCGGTGCTCTACGAGCTGCACGTGGGCACCTACACCCGCGAGGGCACCCTGGACGCGGCCGCCACGCGGCTGGAGCACCTGGTGGAACTGGGGATCAGTCATGTGGAGTTGATGCCGCTCTGCCCGTTCCCCGGACGGCACGGGTGGGGCTACGAGGGAGTGTCGCCGTGGGCGGTGCACGAGCCGTACGGCGGGCCCGAGGCGCTGAAGCGGTTCGTCGACCGGGCGCACGAACTGGGCCTGGCCGTCGTGCTGGACGTCGTGCACAACCACTTGGGCCCCTCGGGCAACCATCTGCCGCAGTTCGGGCCGTACTTCACCGACACGCACCACACGCCGTGGGGTGCGGCGGTGAACCTCGACGCGCCCGGCTCGGACGAGGTGCGCGCGTACTTCCTGGGCAGTGCGCTGGCCTGGCTGCGGGACTACCACGTCGACGGGCTGCGCCTGGACGCGGTGCACGCGCTGCACGACACGCGCGCGTGCCACTTTCTGGAGGAGTTGTCGGAGGCCGTCGACGGCCTCGCGGACGAGCTGGGCCGCCCGCTGTTCCTGATCGCCGAGTCCGACCTGAACGACCCGCGGATCATCACCCCGCGCACGGAGAACGGCCTCGGGCTGCACGCCCAGTGGAACGACGACTTCCATCACGCCGTACACACCGCGCTGACCGGCGAGTCCCAGGGGTACTACGCCGACTTCGCACGCACCCCCTTGGCCTCGCTCGCCAAGACCCTCACCGGCGGCTACTTCCACGACGGCACGTACTCGACCTTCCGGGGCCGCAGCCACGGCAGGCCGCTGGACCGGGCGCGCGTCGCCGCGCACCGTTTGCTGGGCTACGGCCAGACCCACGACCAGGTCGGCAACCGAGCACAGGGGGACCGCCTTTCGGTCCTCCTCTCCCCCGGTCTGCTGGCCTGCGCGGCCGCGCTGACGCTGACCGCGCCGTTCACACCGATGCTGTTCATGGGCGAGGAGTGGGCGGCGGGCACGCCCTGGCAGTTCTTCACCGATCACACGGATCCGGAACTGGCCGATGCGGTGCGGCGGGGCAGGCGGCGGGAGTTCGCGGAGCACGGCTGGGCCGAGGAGGACGTGCCGGACCCGCAGGACCCGGCGACCCGGGAGCGGTCCTGTCTCGACTGGGCGGAGCGGGAACGCGAGCCCCACGCGCGCGTGCTGGCCTGGTACCGGCAGCTGATCGCGCTGCGCCGGGACCAGCCGGACCTCACCGATCCCGACCTCGCCGACACGAAGGTGGCCTACGACGAGGAGGCCCGCTGGCTGGCGTTCCGGCGCGGGGACGTCCGGGTGGCGGTGAACCTCGGCACGGAGCCGGCGGCGATCCCGCTGGGCACCCGCCCGGCCGAGGTCCTGGCCGCATGGGAGCCCGTAGCGGCACCGGGCCCGGACGGGCTGCTCCAGGTGCCCGGGGAGTCGTGCGTGGTACTGGTGCAGCCCTGAGCGGCGGCGCCCGGGGAGTCCTGCGAGGTGCTGGCGCAGCCCTGAGCGGCGCCCGGGGCCGGTCCGCGTCGCGGGGCGGACGCGCAGGTCCGGACGGCCCTGGGTCTGTCGTCGAACTCCCGTCGTCCGCCCGGAGGGCGGGCCCTGCGCCCGGAGGGCGGGCCCTGCGGGCGTCGGGTGCGTGCTCTCGGCGTGCCGTGCGCAGGCCTTCGTACTGGATGTACCCGGGACTGTGCGCGGTGCGGCGGGAGTGCGTGCATGGCGTCGCGGGGCGGGCAGGAGTTTGACGGCAGGGCCTAGGGCTCGGTCTCGTCGTCCTTGAACTCGGTCACCCGCTCCAGCAGGATCGGCTCCCAGGTTCGCCTCAGCCGGGTTCTCAGCAGCGGCAGGTCGCCCGGTGCGCGGCCGTCGACACGATCCGTGAGGCGGATGACGGTGTCGCAGCGGGCGAGCCACAGTCCGCGCAGGCAGGGGCGGGCGCCGTAGCCGGCGAGGGTGGCGGCGCGGACGGCCGCCGGGGAGCCCACGGCCACGGCGAGCCCGGCGATGTCCTCGGCGGGGTCGCCCAGGGCCGCCTCGGTCCAGTCGAGGACGCCGCGGACCCGCCCGTCGGCACTGACCACCACGTGCTCGCCGGTGAGGCCGTGGTGGGTGAGGACGGCGGTCCCCGGCTGTGCGGCGAGCTGGGCGGCGCCCGGCGCGGTGAGCTGGTGCAGGCGTGCGGCGTCGAACTCATCGGCGGCGGCGAGCCGTTCGGCCGCGTGCACGGCCATGCGGCGCAGCGCCTCCAGGGAGCGCGGAGCGGTGCGGGGCACGCCGAGCGTCTCGCACTGCCGCGCGGGCACCGTACGCAGCCCGCTGAGCAGCCCGGCCAGGTCGGCCTCGCCGACGGCGGAGACGTCGTGCTCGTCGGCGGTGCCGCCGGGCACCAGGGTGTCGAGGGTGTAGGCGAGTCCGGGTGCCCAGTCACCGTGGGCGACGCTGGTGGGGACGGCGACGGGCACCTGCGGGCGGACCAGGTCGCGCAGGCGCAGTTCACGGCGGCGGCGGACGGAGGCGTCGCGGTCGGGGGCGAGGCGCAGCACATGGCGGGTGCCGATCCACCAGGTGTGTTCGTGGCCCATCCCCACGGGCCGCACGTCGGGTCCCTCGGAGCCGGTGCCCCTCCCGCTGCTCTCCCTGCCCTCCTTGAGCAGCGAACGGACCAGTCGGCGGACGGTGTCCGCGGTGGGTGTCGGTGCCTGGGTCATGGGTCGCGTCGTCGCCGTTCCGGGATGTCGTCTGGGTGTGTCTCCTGGTCCTCTCAACCCACTATGACCATCTCGCGGGTGGTGTTGTTGAAGCGGCGGCCGCCGTCCTCGGTCACCGTCACGATGTCCTCGATGCGCACCCCGAAGCGGCCGGGCAGATAGATGCCCGGCTCCACGGAGAAGCACATGCCGGGCACGAGGGGCTGTTCCTCGCCCTCGATCATGTACGGCGGCTCGTGCGTGGTGACGCCGATGCCGTGCCCGGTGCGGTGGATGAAGTACTCGCCGTATCCGGCGTCGGTGATGACCGCGCGGGCGGCGCGGTCGACTTCCTGGCAGGCGACGCCCACCCGTACGGCCCTGAAGCCCTCCTCCTGGGCGGCGCGCACGATGTCGTGGACCGTGCGTTCCTCCTCGGTCGGCTCGCCGACATGGACGGTACGGGTGGTGTCGGAGCCGTAGCCGTCCTTGAGGCCGCCGAAGTCTAGGACGACCATGTCGCCGTCCTGGATGACCCGGTCGCCGACCTCGTGGTGCGGGTTGGCGCCATTGGGGCCCGAGCCGACGATGGTGAAGTCGACCTGGGAGTGCCCGAAGCGGCGCAGCAGGTCGGCGAGGTCGTGGCCGACGTCGGACTCGCGGCGGCCGGCGAAGGGGACCTTCCGGATCTCCTCGAACGCCCGGTCCGCGGCCGCACCCGCGGCTGCCAGGAGTTCCAGTTCGGCCGCGTCCTTGACGGCGCGCAGCATGGGCAGGGCGTCGGTGAGCGAGGCGTAGGAGGTCCCGGGCAGGGTGCGCTGCAGGCCCAGCAGGTGCATCGCCCAGGTGTTGTCGCTGATGCCGAAGCGCCCTCGGTCGTCGAGGAGAGCGGCGGTGACGGCGTAGGGGTCCTTGCCGTCGGTCCAGTCGCACAGGGTGAGGGCGGCCGCGCCGGCCCCCTGTTCGGCGTCCGGGGCCTCCAGGGTGGGCACGACCAGCACGGGGTCGCGGCCGGGGACGAGCACCAGCACCGTGAGCCGTTCGGTGACCGCGGTGGGCGTGTGCCCGGTCAGCCACACCAGGTCGGGTCCGGGCGCCACGAGCAGGCCCGCGAGGCCGGCGTCGGCGGCGGAGCGCACGGCGCGTTCCATGCGGGCCCTGTAGTCGTCGGCGGTGAAGGGCGCAGGCGTGCTACCGGTCATCCGGGCCTCCGAGCGCGATCGAGGTGGCGGGGGCGAAGCGGTCCCGGGCAGCATCCTGCCCGGCCGGGCAGGGCGGCGCGAGCCGATCGCGCGATACCGACGGCACGGTTCGCGGACAGGGGCGCGGCATGGGGCCATCATGGCGCGTGGGGCGGGGGGCGACCAGCGGGTTTCGCGACGTGTCCGGACACGCGGGAGCGGGCTCGGCACATGAACATCTCACACCCGGGACCGAGCCCCGGGCATGAACACCTCACACCCAGGACCGGGCCCGGGGCATGGACACCTCACGCCGGGACCGGGACGCGAACGCCTCACACCCGGCACCACGCCCGGAACGCAGAACCCTCACACCCGACACTGCACCCAGAACGCAGAACCCTCACACCCAGCACCGCACCCGGGACATGGACACCTCACGCCGGGACCGGGACCGGGACGCGGTCAGGTCACCACTCCCGGAACGACCGTCAGCTGCTGGTAGCCGCCGCTGGAGTGGCGCACGGTGAGGACCACCGCCGTGCCGGGGCGGGCGTGGGCGACGGCTCGGACGAGGTCGGCGGCCGTGTCGATGCGGATGCTGCCGAACTGCAGCAGGACGTCGCCGCGGACCAGACCGGCCGTGTAGCCGGGGCCGGGCACGTGGACGCCCACCACCAGGGCGCCCGGCTTGCCCGCGTCGACGGCCTCCACACCCAGCGTGGCGCCGGTGCGGACCTCGGCGGGGCTCGGGGACACGGAGAGCCCGGGCCGGGCCGAGGAGGCCGGCGGGATCTGGTGGCGCAGCTCGGCCAGCCTGCTCATGCCGATCACCGTGGCGCCGACCGTGCCGATGCCGACCCCGGAGAGCACCAGGACGGTGCCGGTGATCAGTCCTAACAGCAGGGTCCTGATCCGCCTGCCGCGCCGGCGCGCGGCGTGCGGGTGCCGGTCGGGGCCGGGCGTGTCGCCCTCCCGCCCCTCCTGACCGGGCATCGGTTTGGGACGCAACGCAGTCTGTTCCATGGTTCGCTCGCCTCCGGCTGGTGCTCTACCCGTGACACCGGGCCGCGACGAGACACGAACGAGTGAGACTGGCCGGAGGGTGGCGGAGGGTAGCCATGACTTTCGTGTCCTTCCACCACCTCGAAACGCTCCGGCCCAACGGACTGCGCCCGTCCGGGCACGACGAGGACGGGCAGGTCTGCGTGGCCGGACTGCCGGCCCCTCCCTTCTTCCTGGCCACGGCGTTCCGGCCGGAGCTGTCCGGCGACGGCTCGCGCTCCACCCGGTGATGCGGGCGCCGTCGTGAGCCTCGGTCGAGCACGCGGGCCGGGCGGAGCCCGGCCCGCGTGACGTGACCGGGGTCAGCCGGTGTGGCCCCCGCCGCCGTCGTGACCGCCGTCGTGACCGCCGTCATGACCGCCGTGCGCGCCGTGGTCGAACTTCATGGCCTCGGCCGGTATGACGACGAAGGGCCGCATCATGCCCATGTCCTCGTGCTCCAGCAGGTGGCAGTGGTACATGAACCGGCCGTACGCCCCGTCGAACCGGCCCATGACGCGCAGGATCTGCCCGCCGGGGACGCGGAAGACGTCCTTGTGGCCCATTTCGTTGGGCGCGAGCGGTATCTGCGTGCCCTTGTCGTACGCGACAGGGGTGCGGGTGCCGCCCGCCGCCGGGTCGAAGCCCGTGACGTCGTACGCGTCCCGGCCCAGCAGTTGGAAGTCGGCCAGATGGATGTGCATCGGGTGGACGATCGGGGCGAGGTTGAGGAAGCTCCACTGTTCGTAGGAGCCCTCGGCGACGGTGAAGCCGAGGCCGTCGTTGAACGTCCGTGCCGTGCGCCGGTACGTCTTCGTCGTGCCGTCCGCCCCGGTGAGCTGGATGACGCCGTCGGCGGGGAGCCGGAGGCCGCTCGGGTCCGCCACCTCGGTCATCTCCCAGATCTCCGGGTGACCGCCGCCGCCCTTGGTGGCGGGCGGGGTGAGCACGACCAGGCGGTGGCCGTGCTCGATGTCGTGCGTGAGACGGCGGAAGGAGCCGGAGAGCACCTGGGGCACCTCGAAGGTGTCGCACGTCCCGCTCTCGCGGACGCGGAACTCCATGACCGCCGGGTACCGCACGTCGCCCGCCGGGTCGGGCACGCCCGGGGGCTGGTTGGGACCCTTGTCGACCAGCCGGAGCCTCCTGCCCGCCAGCCCCCGGAAGTCCGCGAGCAGGTCGAACCGCTCGGCCGGGGCCGCGGTCAGCGTGGGCAGCGCCTCGTCGAAGTCGACCGGGACGGAGCGGGGCAGCAACCCGCCGTCGCTGCCGATCTGGTGGACGACGCCCGGCACCGGGTTGTCGTCCTCGTCCACCAGGACGAGGTTGTAGATGCGTGCGTTGGAGGCGTTGACCAGCCGGAAGCGGTACCAGGCGTCGTCCACGTCGGCGTACGGCCAGATGCGGCCGTTGACCGTGGTGTACGGGCCGCTGAACGGGATGGAGACCGGCTTGCCCGTCTCCGGGTTCCGCTGCTGGACGATCACCGTCTTGTGCAGCAGCCGGCCGTTGAGGCGGCCGTCCTCGTCGGTGTCGAGGTTGCGGTCGGCGAGCAGCAGCGGTATCTCCCGCTCGCCGCACGGGAGGTGGAGGGCGTCCTCCTCGTCGTCACGGACGAGGTAGGTGCCGTACAGGCCCGCCATCACGTTCCACCGGGTGATGTTCATCGCGTGGTCGTGGTACCACCACTGCACCGCCTGGTGGTCGTTCGGGTATTCGGACAGCTGGGCGTCGCCGTGTCCGACGGCGTTGTCGGCCCAGCCGTCGTTGCCGCCGCCGGTCTGGGCGCCGTGCAGGTGGGTCACCGTCCAGCCGGGCAGGGCGGCGACGTCCTTGTCCGGTTCGACGCCCTCGCGGCCGGGCTCGGTGGTGGCGGGCGGGCGCCCGTCGGTGCGCAGCGGCACCTGCACGGAGGTGACCGGGTACTCGCTCTCCTTCGGGATGCGGTTGGTCCAGGCGATGCGGATGCGCTGCCCGCGTCGCACCTCGATGGTCGGGCCGGGCACCTGTCCGTCGTACCCCCACATCAGGGTCGGTGGCAGTTGCGGGTGCAGGCGGACCCAGGCGGGGCGCAGGGCGATCTCGGTCTCGTGCGTCACGTCGGCGGACGCGGACGCCGGGCGCAGGACGGGCGGGACCGGTAACGGGGCGATGTACGGCGTCAGTTCGCCCGGTGCCTGGGTCTGCTGCGCCTGCTGTCCCGTGACGGCCTCGGTGATCCTCTCGAAGATATCGGTCAAGGTCGAACACCCCCCGTGTTCTCTTGTCGGTTCCCCTTGTCCCTGAAGACTCCCGGCGCCCCGCCCGAGTTCCCCGAATATGATGCTCCGTACGAGAACGTCCGGAAATGGCTGGTGCGCGGTCAGCCGACGGGCAGCGCGGGCCTCAGGCCCGGGACGAAGCCGTGGGTCCGGCGAGCCAGGTAGTCGGCCTTGTAGCGGTCGACCTTCCGATGCCAGTTCAGGATGCCCGCCAGCCAGTTCTTCAGGTCGCCGACGTAGTTGTCCATGGCCTCGCGGGCATCGGCCGACAGATCGAAGTCGTCGTACAGGACCGGCAGTTCGTGTCTGACGATGTGCTCGAACTGCTGCATGCGCTGGGTCATCAGGTCGTGGACGATGCCGAGCGCGGCCGGGTAGTCGCAGCCGAAGAAGTTCTGCACGACGAGGATCGCGTTGTGCATCTCCCCCTCGTACTCGATCTCCTTCTGGTACGAGAAGACGTCGTTGGTCAGGCACGCGTAGTCCATGGCGGCGTTCTCCAGCGCCCGGACCGGGCCGGTGCGGTAGACCTCCGGCGGGATCGCGGGTCCCTGGCCCAGTCGGCACAGTCCGAGGGTGAGGTCGGAGCCGAACGTGTCGCGGCGCATCTCCAGGTAGTCGACCGGGTCGGGGACCCGGTTCTGCAGCTGGTTCGACAGCTCCCACACCCAGCTCTCGGTCATCCTGTCCACCGACTCGCGCAGGCTGCGGCGCTCGTCGGGGGCCATGTCGGCGGTGGTGCGGGCCCACAGGTCGATCAGGCCGCGTTCCATGCCGTTGACGGGCACGACGGTGATCGCCTCGCCATCGACGGGCATGCACGCCGAGAGGCGGGCGGTGGTCAGCCGGGCGGCCGCCAGGTCGCGGCGGGCGCCGTACACCAGCGGGTAGTAGTCGTCGGCGTAGGTGCCCCAGGCGAGCCAATGGGCGCTGAGGTCCAGGGCCTGGGGCGTGGCGTCCGGGTCGAGCCCGGCCGAGCACAGCGGCAGGTCGCAGGCGGCGAGCTTGTCCTCGTCCCAGACGCCCTCCTCCAGCATGCCCATGCGGTGCATCCAGGCGGTCAGGCGGGGGCGGCACTCCTGAAGGTGCGGGCTCAGCTCGGCCTCGTAGGGCATGTGGAAGTCGGGCAGCAGGGAGGGGCCGACCTTCTGGAAGGGCACATGCGCGTAGGCGCGCAGACGTTCCGCGGCGGCCGATGCGAGCAGCGCGCCGACGTCGGCCGCGGAGGTGCCGGGGCCGGTCAGCCTCTGCCAGGGTGCGGCGGAGACGGCACCCTTGTTCATGTAGCGGCTGGAGCGCAGGTGCCACTCGTGGCCGCCGGACTGCCAGTCCTGAAGTCCCTTGGTGTAGGCGGCCACCGCTGCGATCTCGTCGGGCCCGAGACCCTTCTCCAGGGCGACGGCGGGCACTTCGGTGAGTGCGGTGTGCTCGAACTGGTGCAGCCGCGAGGTGAGGATGTCGTTGACGGTCTCGGCGGCTTCCTGGGTGGTGCAGCCGAAGAAGGTCTCCAGGACGAGGACACCGTTGCTGTTCTCTCCCTCGTCCTCGACCTCCCGCTGGTAGGAGAAGAGGTCGTTGCGCAGGTGGACGGCGTCGGAGAACGTCTCCATGAGCACCCTGAGCGGGCGGGTCCCGGCGACGGGGGCGGGCACCTCGGCGGTCGCGTACTCCACGAGCCCCGAGGACCAGGGGGCACCGCCCACCTTGCGGCGCATCTCGATGTACTCGACCGGGTTGGCGATCCGGCCCTCGTTGATGTTGGACAGCTCCCACATGGACTCGTTGAGCAGGTGCTCGGTGGCGACGGAGAAGCGGCGGCGCCAGTCGACGGACATCGACGGCACCGTGCGCCTCCACAGGTCGGCGAGGCCCGCCTCGACCGGGTTCTCGGGCTCCGGCACAGGGGTGGCCGGGTCCAGCGGCATGAACAGGGGCAGGCGGTCCAGGTGGGCCTTTCCGGCGGCCCGGTCCTGGGTGCGCTTGTACATGTCCAGGAAGTGGTCGTCGAAGAAGAACACCCACACGTACCAGTCGGTGATCAGCGAGAGGGCCGGACCGTCGCAGTCGGGGTGGGTGCAGGCGCACAGGAGCCCGTAGTCGTGCGCCTCCAGGTCGGACTGCTCCCACACTCCGGAGCCCTCCAGCATGCCCATCTCGCGTGCCCACGCGGTCGAGTGGGCACGCGCCTCGTCGACATGCGGGTTGAGCCGCGCGGGATACGGCATGTAGAAGTGCGGGAGTTCGAACGGCTGCGTCATGGCCGGGGGCCTACCCGTGGCTCCCGAGGGCCATCCGCCCGGCAGGTGATGATCACACCATCGCGTGAACCGGCGGCGAAAGAGGGAACTCCCGTGGGTCCGTGTGGCGTTGGCCATCGCTCAGGGTCGTTGCCCCTGGTGCGGGCGGGACCACCCGGACGCCCGCCGCCCTGCCCGTGCGCACCCTTGCCGGGCCCCCGCGCACGGGCCACGGTAGGCGCATGACCTCCTTCGTGCCGCCCCATGAAGTGCACGGCGACGGCGCCCACCAGGTGTTCGCCGTGCTCGGCTGGTTCGCCGACCGGACTGCCCACGCCGCCGTCCTGCCCGACCTCGACCGCACCGCCTTCACCTGCGCGCTGGTCGATCTGCGCGGCTACGGCGCGGCCAGGGACGCCGTGGGTTCCTTCACGACGACCGGGGCGGCCGTGGACCTGGTGGAGCCGGCCGACCGGCTGGGCTGGGAGCGGTTCTCGGTGATCGGACACTCCATGGGCGGGTCGGTGGCGATGGGGGTACCTCCCACGCCCTTCAGGCAGTGGGGGAGGCTGCTGTCGGTCGCGCCGCACCGGCTGTGCCGGATCGTCGACGTCTCCCCCGTGCCCGCGTCGGGGGTGTCGCTGACCGGGGAGCAGGGCGCGCTGTTCACGGACGCTGCGCACAGGCCGGAGAGCCTCCGCGCGATCATCGACGTCACCACCGGTGGCCGGCGCCCCGCCGCCCGGCTCGACCGGATGGTCGACCGCTCGCTGGAGCGCAGTGACGCCAAGGCGTTCCGGGCCTGGCTCGATTCGTGGGCGGGGGACGACTTCCGCGCCGACGTCGAGTGCAGCGAGGTGCCCGCGCCGGCGGTGGCAGGGGAACTGGATCCGGCGCTGTCGCCCGCGCTGATGCGGCAGACGTGGATGTCCTGGTATCCCCGCGCCGAGCTGACCGCCCTGCCGTGGGCCGGTCACCACGCCATGGACGAGACCCCGCTGGAGCTGATCCGCACGGCGGAGGACTTCCTGCGCGCGGACGCGGTGGGCGAGGGCGGTCCGGCGTGAGCGTGCGCGAGGCCCCGCCGGTGCCCGACGTCTTCGACCCGCGCCGCTACGCCGCCGGGGTGCCGCACGCCGACTACCGGGTGCTGCGCGACCACCACCCCGTGGCCTGGCAGGAGGAGCCGGAGGTGCTGGGCTGGCCGGCGGGGCCCGGGTTCTGGGCGGTGACCCGGCACACCGACGTGGTGCGTGTGCTCAAGGACTCGGCGACGTACTCCTCGTACCTCGGCGCGACCCAGATCCGGGACCCCGGTACGGAGGATCTGCCGTTCATCAGACGCATGATGCTCAATCAGGATCCGCCGCAGCACGGCCGGTTGCGACGGCTGGTGAGCCGGGCCTTCACGCCGGGGCGCGTCGACCGGTTCGCGGCGGCCGCGCGCGAGCGGGCCCGCACGCTGCTCGTCCGGGCACGGGACGAGGCCCGCTCGGGGGACGGCACGGCCGACCTGGTCGCCGCCGTCACCGACGAGTACGCCCTGCTGAATCTGGCCGATCTGCTGGGGGTTCCCGAGAGCGACCGGCAGCTGCTGCTGCACTGGACGCAGCGGGTCATCGGCTACCAGGATCCGGACGAGGCCGCTCCCCCGGTCCTGGACGCGGCGGGCAAGCCGGTCAACCCGCGCTCGCCGGCGATGCTGCGCGACATGTTCGCCTACGCCCGGCAGCTGGCCGCGGACAAGAGGCGGTGTCCGGCCGACGACGTCCTGACGGCTCTCGCCCTCCCCCAGGACGCGGCTCCGCCCGATCCGGGCGGCGCCCCCGGTACGGAACTCGCCGACGCCGAGCTGGAGATGTTCTTCTTCCTGCTCACCGTCGCCGGCAACGACACCGTGCGCAGCGCGGCCCCCGGCGGCCTGCTGGCCCTGGCCGAGCACCCGGAGGCGTACGAGCTGCTGCGCGCCGGCAGGGTCGGCATGCCCTCCGCGGTCGACGAGCTGCTGCGCTGGCACCCGCCCGTGCTCACCTTCCGCCGGACGGCCGCGCGGGACACCGAGCTGGCCGGCCGCCGGATCCGGGCGGGCGACAAGGTCGTCGTGTTCCACGCCTCGGCCAACCGTGACGAGCGTGTCTTCGCCGAGCCCGGCCGGCTGGACCTCGCCCGCACGCCCAACCCGCACGTCTCCTTCGGGGACGGTCCGCATGTGTGCCTGGGCGCCCATTTCGCCCGGCTGCAGCTGCGGCTGTTGTACGAGGAGGCGCTGCGCACGCTGCCCGCACTGCGCCCGGCGGGCCCGCCGGGCCGGTTGGTGTCGAACTTCATCAACGGCATCAAGTCACTGCCGCTGGGCATCGTCTGACGGGTTCACCTGGATCAGCGCATGGGTGCCGCCGGTGCGCCAGCGCCGGCCCTCCGCCGCGACCAGTGCGGTCTCGGTGGCCGGGGACAGGCCGGTGATCACGTCGGACTTCAGGGTGCGCAGGGCGGCGACCGGTCCGGGGAAGTAGGCGG
Organism: Streptomyces sp. NPDC020362; assembly: GCF_040642095.1. NCBI lineage: Bacteria > Bacillati > Actinomycetota > Actinomycetes > Kitasatosporales > Streptomycetaceae > Streptomyces > Streptomyces sp. NPDC020362. The sequence continues at coordinate 3,885 of NZ_JBFAET010000027.1, read as the reverse complement.
TCACGTCCTGGAAGGGCGTCGTGGGCGGCCACAGCCGGTCGCCCACCAGGCGGCGGTAGTTGAGGTCGCCCTTGAAGAGGGTCAGCGTGGCCGAGGCGAACTCGGCACGCAGGTCCTGAGGCAGGTCGGCGTACGGCAGCGGAGCGCAGGAGAAGGGGTGGGCGCGTACCGTGAGGCGGCCGTCGGCCATGGCCGACCAGAGCGTGCGCGCGTACCCGGCGGCCGCTCCGGGCACCGCGGCGAGGCGCTGCAGGGCGTCGACCACGTCGGCGGTCGTGGCGTCGGAGACGTAGTACGGATACGGCTTGACGTGCAGGACGGCCCGGCCGATGCGTCCCTCGGCGAGGAGGTGGGCGATCAGGAGCAGGTCGGGGACGAGTTCACGGCCGGCGTTGTCCGCGACCAGGCAGAGCGTTGCCGCGCCGGCGGGTGGCAGGAGCGACCAGAGGGTCTCGCTGTCGTCGGCGACCAGGGCGGGCGCCGGTTCGGCGGCCTCGGCACCGGCGGCGGAGAGGCGGAAGCCGAGGTCGGCGCGGTTGCCCCACAGCGAGCCGTGCAGGAGGGCGTCGGCCCGCTCCCGCTCCGGCAGGTCCTGGAGCGCGTCCAGCGCGGCGAGTTCCTCGCCGGTCTCGGGGGCGTCGAGTTCGGCGCGTTTGAACGGGCGGAAGGGATCGATGCCCTGCCAGGGACCCGGGCCGGCATGGCCGACGGCTTCCAGCAGCCGGCGGTAGAAGTAGCTCTCGGACCACAGCCAGGGCACGTCGAACCAGGACCGCCCGGCATGTTCGTCCAGCCCCCACGCACGCCACCGCTCCCGGTCGCTCGCGTCCTCGGGCAGCGGTTCGATCACGCCTTCGGTGCAGCTGTGCAGCAGCTCGTCCAGCGCGCGGTGCTGCCCGGGGCCGTACGGGAAGGCGTCCCGGACCTGCCGGATGATCGCGGGATGCCGCTCGGCCAGCACAGTGTGCGGGAACGAGCCGGGTTCGTTGCCGAGGAGCACGGGTGCGGCGGGGGTGACGGGCATGGCCGTCACCGTACCGCCGGCGGTCAGCCCGTTCTGATCTCCCGCTCCAACTGCGTGGCGAGGGTCAGATAGCGAGGGCGCCGGTGCACCGGCACCAGCCCCCGGACCATGAGGAGCCACATCTCCGCCACCCTGCGCGGCAGCCGTCCGACCGGCTCCAGGGAGCGGCCCGCGACCCGGGTGCCGACGAAGAAGCAGACGAGGGAATGAGCGACCACACCCACGTCTATCTCGGTGTGCACGTCCGCCTCCTTGACGGCGCCGCTGAACTTCAGGGTGGCAAAGTCCAGCCACTCGGTGAAGGGATGCCTGAGCGGCGGCCGCACGGCGACGTCCGCCGTGGCCAGGCGGAGCCCGGCGCGCGGCACCGGGTCCTCCACGGCGAGCCGGGCCATGGCGAACGTGGTGCGCATCAGGGACTCCAGGGAGGAGCAGCCACGGCCCTCGCTGTCGGCCATCACCTGCTGAGCCGCCTTGGCCTGAAGTTCCAGGATGGCGTGAGCCAGGTCCTCCTTGGCGGCAAAGTGAAAGTACAACGCCCCCTTGGTCACCTGCGCATGCCCGACGATGTCACTCAGACTGGTGGATTCGTAGCCCTGTCGGTCGAACAGATCGGCGGCGGCCGTAATGATCGTCGTCCGGGTCTGCTCGGCGCGTAACTGCCTCGCCATCGACCTCACCCCTCCTCGCGGCTCGAACGAACGGGACACGCGGTTTGTTTTGACCCCACGCCTACGATAACTCACCGAGCGGCTTTGGGAGTCGGATGGGCGGACTTCACATCGGACACGCGCAAATCACCCGCACGCAGCCCGGCCCGGATCTTTACGGAATGCAAACGTCCGATGCCATACACCGTTGATCCGCTGGACTTCCTGCATTCCCTGGAGCCAATGGTCGGCGATCGTTGCCTGTTTGACTGCTGCCGCACACAGCACACGGGCCACATGTCGCCGTGGTGTCGCCGCGGCCGCCAAAACAGCCGCGACGGTCTGTGCATCTCGGCGGCCGGTCCCGTGGCCGCCGGACACGGCTGAACGCGGCGGACGGGTCTCCCGTACTGGACGCAGCAGTCCCCTTTCCCGCGCCCGCCGAGGAGATGTCCCGGATGACTCGGATGACCGCCCGCCTGAGCGTCACGGCGGCCGCTGCGGCGACCCCGCTCCTGCTCCTGCCGTGGACGGCGGGGTCCGCCCAGGCACACGGCGCCCCGACGGACCCGGTCAGCCGGGTCTACGCCTGCTCCCCCGAGGGCGGCAGCGCGAACCGGTCGGCGGCCTGCCGGGCGGCGGTCACCGCGAACGGCGGCCCCTTCACCGCGTGGGACAACCTGCGCGTGGCGGGGGTGAACGGCCGGGACCGGCAGGTGATCCCGGACGGCCGGCTGTGCAGCGGGAACCTGCCGGCGTACCGGGGCCTCGATCTGGCCCGGCGGGACTGGCCGACGACCCGGCTGGCCCCGGGCGGCCGGCTGACGATGACGTACGCCTCGACGATCGCGCACGCCGGCACGTTCAAGCTGTATCTCACCAAGCCCGGCTACGACCCGTCGAAGCCGCTGAAGTGGTCCGACCTGCCCACGCGCCCCTTCGCACAGGTCACCGACCCGCCGCTGACGAACGGGGCGTACCACATCCGGGCGACGCTGCCGAAGGACCGTACGGGTCCTCAGGTGCTGTACACGATCTGGCAGAACAGCAGCACGCCGGACACGTACTACTCGTGTTCCGACGTGGTGTTCGGGGCTGCGGGTACGGCGGCAGAGGGTGCGGACGGCGCGGCGCAGGACACGGACGGCGGGGCGAAGACCGCGCGGACGCCCGGCGCGTCACGGACGCCGTCGGGCGCGCCCTCCGCCGGAGCGCAGGCGCACCCCTCGTCGGCGAGCCCGACTCCCGCGACGGAGAAGGGGACGTCGTCGCGCGCGGGTGCCACCGGCAGCAGCACGCCGGTGGCCGAGGAGACCCGCGCGGACGCGGGCCCCTCGGCTCCCTTGCTGGCGGGCGCCGCCGCCACGGTACTGGCGCTCATCGGGGGCGCCGCCCTGGTTCTGCGTCTGCGACGACGCTGAGCACCTTGTGCACGAAGGTCAGTTGACGAAGACCCGGGCGCCCGCGTCGGTGACCGGGGCGTACTTCGCGGTGAAGTAGCCGCTGGCGAAGCACAGCGACGAACCGGAGGCCTTCGTGAACTGCTGGTTGGTGAAGGTGATGCTGCTGTCGCTGTTGTCGGTCTTTCCGGTCAGGCTCGGCGCCTGGTAGACGCACGTGATGGTGCCCAGCAGGGTGCGCAGCTTGACCGTGGTCTGGATGGTGGAACCGCTGGCCGGCGAGACGGTGAGGGTGCCGTCGGACGCGACCGTCGCGGTGTAGGGCAGGTTGTCGACGGTGATGCTGCTGACGCCGAGCACACCTGCGACGTTGCTGGTGCAGCTGGAGCTGTCGAAGGTGTGCCCGGTGACCGACTCGGTGGCCGCGCCGGGGGCGGCGGGGTTGCTCGCGACCGTGGCGGTGAACTGGGACGAGGTGCAGGTGACCCCGCTGGTGCCGGTCGCGCTGGAGTACAGGGTGGCGGAGGTACCCCCGGCCAGCGGCGCGGTCAGGGTGTCGCCGACCGCGGCGGCGGTGCCACCGGCACTGCCCGTGGTCAGAACGGCGGCGCCGTCCGCGGAGGCGGGGACGGCCGCGGCGACGGTGAGCGCGGTGACGGTTGCGGCGAGGGCGAGAAGGGATCGCGTACGCATGCGGGTGCCTCTTTCCTGAAGTGGGGGGCTGTGTGAGGTGAGGTGAGTGGAGGGGTGACGGTGATCAAGCTGGCCGTGGGGGGCGTCGGGGGCATGGGGGGACGTCGCCGCTGCCGGT
>NZ_JBFAET010000026.1:0-72470 GCF_040642095.1 Streptomyces sp. NPDC020362 | reverse complement strand
GCGAGGTGGAGGAGCAGGCCCTCGCCGAGGGAGGCGGCGAGGTCACGGCAGGCGCCGGGGTCGGAGAGGGCGGCCTCGCCGTTCCTCAGCTCCAGTGCGGCGGCCAGCGTCCACGGTCCGACCGCCTGCACCTTGAGGTCGCCCTCGTAGCCCTGCGTGAACTCCTCCAGGGCGTCGAGGTCCTCCCCCAGCCAGGAGCGGGCCCGCTTGGTGTCCCGGCCCGGCCGGTCCCCGAGCCGCCAGCCGCTGGGCTCCACGCGCGCGTAGAGGTCGACCAGCATCCCGGCGGTGCGGCCGACCATGTCGGCGCCGGGGCCGCGTGCGGGCAGCTCGGCCAGGAACGGAAACTCCTCGAAGCTGCCGGTGACCGTCTTGGCGGCCTCCCTCGCGTCCCCTCCGGGCATGGAGCCGACGCCGGTGGCTCCGCTGAACCTGAACTCCCTGTTTTCGCTCACCCCGGCAGGGTACGTAACGCCGGCCGGTGCCCTCACAACCAGTGAGCCCCGTACCGGGGCTCCGCCGGCCGGCTCCTGCCGTCCCGGGTCACCGCCCCGGGCGCACCGTCAGGTCGTTGACCTCCGCGTCCCTCGGCAGGTCCATGGCCATCAGGATCGTCGTGGCGACCGACTCGGGGTCGATCCACCGGTCCGGTTCGTAGTCCTTGCCCTCCTGCTGGTGGACCTTGGCCTGCATGGGGCTCGCCGTGCGGCCGGGGTAGACGGAGGTGACGCGGACGCCGTTGCCGTGCTCCTCCTGGCGCAGGGAGTCCGCCAGGGCCTTCAGGCCGTGCTTGGAGGCGGCGTACGCGGACCAGCCGGCGTGGGCGCTGAGCCCGGCACCGGAGTTGACGAAGACGACATGGCCGCGGACGGTGCGGAGCTGGGGCAGGAAGTGCCGGGTCAGCTCGGCGGGGGCGATCAGGTTGACGTTGAGCTGGTGGCGCCAGGACTTCGGGGTCAGCTCGCCGACCTCGCCGAGGTCCACCACTCCGGCGATGTGGAGCAGCGAGTCGACCCGGTCCGGGAGCGCCTGGTGGGAGAAGGCCCAGGAGAGCTTGTCGGGGTCGGACAGATCGCCCACCAGGGTGCGCGCCCCGGGGAACCGGGCCGCCAGTTCCTTCGCGCGGCCCGCGTCGCGCGCGTGCAGGACGAGTTCGTCCCCGCGCGCGTGCAGACGGCGGGCGACGGCCGCGCCGATGCCGGAACCGGCCCCGGTGATCACATGAGTAGCCATGCGAGCCATGCTCGCATCAGCGGAGCGGGAGCGACGTCTCGAGGTGGGCGAGCGCGGCAGCCGGCTCCTCGGCGAAGAACATCAGCTCGGACAGCGGACGCGGCAGGAAGCCCTCGTCCTCCATGCGGCGGAACTGCTCCTTGAGGCCGTCGTAGAAGCCCGCCGTGTTCAGCAGCACCACCGGCTTGTCGGTACGGCCGTGCTTCTTCAGCTCCAGGATCTCGGTGGCCTCGTCCAGCGTCCCGGTCCCGCCCACCATGATCACCACCGCGTCGGCCTTCTCCAGCAGCAGCTTCTTGCGCTCGGCGAGGTCGGCCGCGACGATCATCCCGTCGGTGCCGGGCCGCGCCTTGGCCGCCAGGAAGTCGACCGAGACGCCGAGCAGCCTGCCGCCCGCCTCCTGCACACCGTCGGCGACGACCTTCATCAGTCCGACGTTGGAACCGCCCCACACCAGTGTGTGCCCACCCTTTCCGAGCAGTCTGGCGAACTCGCGTGCGGGACCCGTGTACCGCTCGTCGAGATCGGCCGCGGAGAGGAAGACACAGATATTCATGTCCCCCACCGTACGCGGGAAGAAGTCCGGGCCCGCCGGTGCTGTCCCTGTATGGCCCACGGACACACCATCACCATCGAGAAGAGCGAGCGGCACGTGCGCGTGGTGCACGGCGACCAGGTGCTCGCGGAGACCGACCGCCCCCTCGTCCTGCGCGAGACGGGCTCTCCGGTGCGGTACTACATCCCCGCCGAGGACGTACGCCTCGACCTGCTCACCGCGTCGGACACGCACACCGTCTGCCCCTTCAAGGGCACGGCTTCCTACTGGTCGCTGCCGGACGCGCCCGACCTGGTGTGGGCGTACCCGGAGCCGAAGCCGGACGTGGCGGAGATCAGGGATCACTTCTGCTTCTACGACGTCGACGTGTCGTGACCGATGAGCCCGGCGTCGTGCGGCAGTCTGCACCGGCATGGACAAGAAGACGACATCCCGCGACGGAACCTCCCTCGCGTACCAGGTGATCGGGCAGGGGCCGGCGGTGGTCCTGGTGAGCGGCGCGATGTCCACCGGCGGCACCGTGGCACCCCTCGCGCACCGGCTCGCCGGCCACTGCACGGCCGTCGTCTACGACCGCCGGGGCCGGGGCGAGAGCGGTGACACGGCGCCGTACGCGGTGGCACGCGAGGTCGAGGACCTGGCCGCCGTGATCGACACGGTGGGCGGCGAGGCGGCGCTGTTCGGCGTCTCCTCGGGCGGGGCGCTGGTGCTGGAGGCGGCGGCGAGCGGCCTGCCGCTCCGTCAGGCCGCCGTGTACGAGGCTCCGTTCGCGGACTTCCTGGACGGCGGCGCCGAGCGGGAGGCCGCGTACAAGGAGGACCTGACCAGAACACTCGCCGAGGGCCGGCGCGGGGACGCCGTGGAGCTGTTCCTGCGCCTGACGGGCCTGGGCGAGGAGATGATCCAGAGCGCCCGCCACTCGCCCATGTGGGCCGGTATGGAGGCCGTCGCCCCGAGCCTCGCCCACGACGACGCGGTCATGGGAGACGGCCTGCTGCCCCGGGAGCGGCTGGCCGTGATCTCCGTGCCCGTCCTGGTGGTCGCGGGCGGGGCGAGCCCGGAGTGGATGCGCGCGGCGAACCGCGCCGTGGCCGAGGCGGTGCCGCAGGGCACGTACCGCGTGCTGGAGGGACAGACGCACATGGTGGAGCCGGACGTGCTCGGCCCCGTGCTCGCCGAGTTCTTCACCGGGTGACCCGGCTCGGGCCGGGCCCCTCACCGGGGGAGCCTGTTCAGGCCGTGTTCCCCACCGGGTGACTCCGCACGGACCGGGCCCCTCACCGGACGACCCCGCTCAGGCCGTGTTCCCCACCGGGTGACTCCGCACGGACCCGGCCCCTCGCCGGGTGACCCGGCTCAGGCCGTGTTCCTCACCAGGTGACCCGGCTCGGACGGTCACACCGCAGCGGCCGACGTGCGCGTGGTCGACGCGATCGTCGCCGAGCCCACCACACGCGTGCCGTCGTACAGCACGATCGCCTGGCCGGGGGCGACGCCGCGGACCGGCTCGGCGAAGGCGACGCGCAGCTCGCCGTCGACCGGCTCCGCGGTGACCTCGGTCTCGCCGCCGTGGGCGCGCAGCTGGGCGGTGTAGGTGCCGGGGCCGGCCGGGGCGGTGCCGCACCAGCGTGGCTTGATCGCCGTCAGGGCGGTGACGTCCAGGGCGGCGGCGGGGCCGACGGTCACCGTGTTGGTCACCGGGGAGATGTCGAGGACGTAGCGGGGCTTGCCGTCGTCGGCCGGGGTGCCGATGCGCAGGCCCTTGCGCTGGCCGATGGTGAACCCGTAGGCGCCCTCGTGTGTGCCCAGCCTGGCGCCGGACTCGTCGACGATGTCGCCCTCCGCCTTGCCGAGACGCTGGGCCAGGAAGCCCTGGGTGTCACCGTCGGCGATGAAGCAGATGTCGTGGGAGTCCGGCTTCTTGGCGACCGCCAGGCCCCGGCGCTCGGCCTCCGCGCGGATCTCCTCCTTGGTGGTGACCGTGTCGCCGAGCGGGAACATCGCGTGGGCGAGCTGCTTCTCGTCCAGGACGCCGAGCACGTACGACTGGTCCTTGGCCATGTCGGAGGCGCGGTGCAGCTCGCGGGAGCCGTCCTGGCCCACGATGACCTGTGCGTAGTGGCCGGTGCAGACGGCGTCGAAGCCGAGGGCCAGCGCCTTGTCCAGCAGCGCGGCGAACTTGATCTTCTCGTTGCAGCGCAGGCACGGGTTGGGTGTGCGCCCGGCCTCGTACTCGGCGATGAAGTCCTCGACGACGTCCTCACGGAAGCGGTCGGCGAGGTCCCAGACGTAGAAGGGGATGCCGATGACGTCGGCCGCACGGCGGGCGTCGCGCGAGTCCTCGATGGTGCAACAGCCCCGCGCGCCGGTGCGGAAGGATTGCGGGTTCGCGGAGAGCGCGAGGTGGACGCCGGTGACGTCATGGCCGGCTTCCGCGGCACGCGCGGCGGCGACGGCGGAGTCGACTCCGCCGGACATGGCGGCGAGAACGCGGAGGGGGCGGGGGCGCTGCGGGGTGTCAGTCATAGCCCTTCCAGAGTACGGGGCGCGGGAACCGGGGCCGCGGGACATCCGTTGACGATCACATGAGGGCGAGGACCGTGCGGACGGCAGGCGCGGCGGGCGGCGACGCGGACCGGCGGCTGGGGCGGCGGGCCCTGCTCGTCGGCGGGGCCGCGGCCGCCGTGGGCACGGCCGTACTGGCCCGCCAGGAGCTGTCCCACCTGTGGTGGCGGCTGCCGGGGGTGGACAGGCCCCGGGTGGCGGGGGCGGTCGACTTCCGGGGTGCGCGGTGGGTGGCGGCGTCACCGGCGAACTACCGGCGGGCCGACCGGCCGGACGACTACACGGTCGACCGGGTCGTCATCCATGTCACGCAGGGCGGCTACCGCAGCGCGGTGAAGGCGTTCCAGGATCCGGCGCACGGGGCGGCGGCACACTACATCGTGCGCAAGGACGGCCGGGTCACCCAGCTGATCCGCGAGCTGGACGTGGCCTTCCACGCGGGCAACCGGGGGTACAACGAGCGCAGTGTCGGCATCGAGCACGAGGGCTTCGTGGAGGACGCCTCGTCCTTCACGGACGCGATGTACGCGGCCTCGGCGCGGCTGACGGCCGCGATATGCCGTCGCTACGGGTTCTCCGCCGACCGGGAGCACGTCATCGGGCATGTGCAGGTGCCGGGGACCGACCACACCGATCCGGGGCCGCACTGGGACTGGGGGCGGTACATGAGGCTGGTGCGACGGATAGAGACATCCGGGACATAACGCAATAAAGAATCATGATTCCGCGCATGCCGGATCGCTTCGGACGTTCTATGCTGGGAGTGGCCTACGAGGCGAGTGAGGGAGTTCGAGCGGAGTAGCCGACTTCGGCGAGAGGCACAAGGCTTCCGCTGGGGCCGACGTCGACGGTCGGACTGAGAGGCCCGAAAGTCGCAAGTACTGGACTGGAAGGCGACCCCCAGTCACCTGATCCGGACAATACCGGCGAAGGGAACCCGTCTCGTAGGTTTTTGCGTGCACCGGTCCCGGGTGGCCGGTGTTCTTCGTGCGCCGGCTTTCTGTCCGCGCCGGCCCTTTCCGGTCTGCCTACTTCTCTGCGCGCCGGTCTTCCGTACGTGCCGCCGGGTCGCTCCCGCCGCTCAGCTGAGGCCGGCCGCCCGGGCCCGCTCCACAGCCGGCCCGATGGCCTCCGCGACCGCCTCCACGTCCGCCTGCGTGGAGGTGTGGCCGAGGGAGAAGCGCAGGGTGCCACGGGCCAGATCGGGGGCGGTACCCGTGGCGAGCAGGACATGGCTGGGCTGGGCGACACCCGCGGTACAGGCGGAGCCGGTGGAGCACTCGATGCCCTGCGCGTCCAGCAGGAGCAGCAGGGAGTCGCCCTCGCAGCCGGGGAAGGTGAAGTGCGCGTTGGCCGGGAGGCGGCCCTCGGGCGCCGGGTCGCCGCCGAGGATCGCATCCGGGACCGCCGTACGGACCGCGTCGATCAGCCGGTCCCGCAGGGCGCCGATCTCACGGGCGAACCACTCGCGCCGCTCGGCGGCGAGCCGGCCGGCCACCGCGAAGGAGGCGACGGCGGGGACGTCGAGGGTTCCGGAGCGGACATGGCGCTCCTGACCACCGCCGTGCAGGACGGGTACGGGGGTGTACTCGCGGCCGAGCAGAAGCGCGCCGATGCCGTACGGGCCGCCGATCTTGTGGCCGGACACCGTCATCGCGGCGAGGCCCGAGGCGCCGAAGTCGACCGGGACCTGACCGAAGGCCTGGACCGCGTCGGCATGCAGGGGGACCCCGAACTCGCCTGCCGCATCGGCCAGTTCACGGACCGGCAGCACCGTGCCGATCTCGTTGTTGGCCCACATCACGGTGGCCAGGGCCACGTCGTCGGGGTTGCGGGCGATGGCCTCGCGCAACGCCCCGGGATGGACGCGGCCGTAGGAGTCGACGGGGAGGTATTCGACGGTGGCGCCCTCGTGTTCGCCGAGCCAGTGCACGGCGTCGAGTACGGCATGGTGCTCGACGGGGCTGGCCAGGACGCGGGTACGGGCCGGGTCGGCGTCGCGACGGGACCAGTACAGGCCCTTCACCGCGAGGTTGTCGGCCTCGGTGCCGCCCGAGGTGAAGACGACTTCACTGGGGCGGGCGCCCAGCGCCTCCGCGAGGGTCTCACGGGACTCCTCGACCGTACGGCGGGCCCGGCGGCCTGAGGCGTGCAGGGAGGACGCGTTGCCGGTGATGCTCAGTTGGGCGGTCAGTGCCTCTGCCGCCTCCGGGAGCATCGGGGTCGTGGCGGCGTGGTCGAGGTAAGCCATGGTGACGCCGATTCTACGGCGCGCCTCCCATCGGCCCCGCTGCGAGGTCGCGCCTTGCCTGCGCCGTGCGCTGTGCGTGCGCCTCGCGTGCCCCGTGCGCCGTGCGTGCGCCGTGCGGGTGCCGCAGCCGACGTGGATGGCGGCGCACCCGGCGCTGGAGGCCGTGCCCACCCGTTCCGCCCTGCGGAACATCTGCCCCCGGCGGAAGCGGAAGCGGGACCGGAAGCGCGAGCGGGAGCAGGAGCCGCGGCGCGGGCGTCGGCGGCACGTCGGCCGGTCCGCGGCGCGGGCGTCGGCGGCACGTCGGCCGGTCCGCGGCGGCGGGAGCGAAAGCGGGAACAGCAGTGGGAGCGGGAGTTGCGCTGCCGTGCCCCGTCGTCCTCGGGGCGGTGGCGGCGTCACGGTGCGGGCGGTGGGGTCACAGGCTCCACGACACCGTGTGGGACATCTGCATGGCGATCACCAGGACCGCCAGGTCGGCCGCGCCCAGACCCAGACCCAGGTACGCACGACCCCGGCGGGACGTGCCGCGCCACAGGGCGACGGCGGCCAGGACGATGGCGATCGGGCCGAGGAAGAGGTTGAGGACGAGCAGGCCGAGAAGGCCGAGGATGAAGGACGCCACGGCCATGCCGTCGGCGTCCCGCGTGCGCGGGGGCGCGTCGGTGCGGCCTGCGGCCGGTGCGGTGAGTTGCATGGTGCTCAGCTCCTGGAAGTCGTTACGGACGGTCAGTTGGCCGAGGTGCGGCGACGGCGGCCGTGACGCTCGCGGATGGCGAAGATGCCGAGCCAGACGGCGATGACGGCGGCCGCGGTGGCGGTGACGCCCAGCGGCGCGTGGGCCACGGTGCCCAGCACGACGCCGAGCAGCATGAGTGCGGCGACGAGGAAAATCATGGGTTCAGATCCCCCCTCCGGGATGCCTGGTACGAAGCCTCGTGTGAAGCTTCGGTGAACAGTTGTAGTAACAGTTGTTCACTGACTTTGAGTCTAGCGCCTCCCGCGGCTTTAAAATTCCAGAGAACAGTTGTTAACTGGATGACATGAGTCACACCCTCGGCATCCGGCAGGCCCAGAAACAGAAGACCCGGCAGGCGTTCCTGGACGCGGCGCTCGCGCTGCTGGAGGAGCAGAGTCTGAGCAGCCTGGGTCTGCGCGAGGTCACCCGTGCCGTCGGTGTCGCCCCGACCGCCTTCTACCGGCACTTCCGCTCCACGGCGGACCTCGGCGTCGCCCTGGTCGACGAGGCGCTGGGCAGCCTGCACCCGATGGTCCGCACGACGGTGTCCACGGCCGGCGACAGCGAGGAGCGCATCGCGCGGGCCATCGAGCTGATAGCCGACCATGTGGACACGCACCCCGCCCACGTCCGCTTCATCGCCCGTGAGCGCCACGGCGGCGTCCAGCCGGTGCGGGAGGCCATCCGGAACCAACTGGCCCGCTTCGCCGAGGAGGTGAAGACCGAGCTGGCCAAGGACCCGCAGGCCGAGGGCTGGAACGACGACGACGTGCTGATGCTCGCGCACCTCTACGTCGACCAGATGCTGATCACCGCCTCCCTCTTCCTGGAGGCACTGGAGGCCCCGCGGGACGAACGGGAGCGGGTCACCCAGCTCGCCACCCGGCAGATGCGGCTCATCAGCATCGGCCGCCGGCACTGGCTGGACTGACCCGCTCCCGTCCGCCCCGACCCGCCTTTTCCGGTCAGCCCTGCCGAGCCCGGCCCCCGGCCTGTCCCCCGGCCCCGCCGCCCGGGTTGCCGCAGCCGCCGCTCCGCCCGCCCCCGGAACCGCCCCGGCCACCGCCGGGCGCACCGCCCGGCATGCCCGAGGGTGCACCGCTCTGCCGGGCCGACGGCGTCCCGGCCGGCCTGGCGGTGGAGGCTCCCGAGGGTGCGCCGGAGGGCGCCCCGCCGGGCCGACGCAGGCCCGCGCCGCCCGTCGGCATGCCGGACGGGGCCCGGCAGCCCTGCTGCTGCCCGGAGGTGCCGCTGTTCGAGGAGGAGGACGAGTCGCCCGAACCGCACCCGGCCAGCAGCAGCGGGGACAGCGCCAGCAGGGCTACGGCGGGGGCGAGGCGTGCACGCTTCATGAGAACCAGCTCCGAAGGAGATGAGGGATTCCTGAGGCGGGCACTCAACCAACGGCGGTCAGGGCGTTCTTGGGGCCGCCCTGTCCGCCGCCTGTCAATCGGGTAAAGCACACCTCAAGCACCTGCTCCCACCCGGCACTTCACCCGGCATCGCCGACCTTGGCCCGGTACAGGTCCGTGACACGACGGGCCGCCGCGAGCAGTTCCGCGCGGGCCTCGGGCGGGTCCAGGATCTCCACCTGGTCGGCGAAGGCGAGGAGTTGGCGCACGGCGCGCAGCAGCGGATACGACAGCCGGGCGGTGACCCAGTCGCTCTCGCCGTCGTCGTCCGGCGGCTCGGTCAGCTGGGCGGCGACCATGCGCTGGAACATGTCCAGACGCTCGCGCCGGACCCGTACCGTCACGCCGATCGCGTCCTCCGACCTCTCCTCCACCTGCCGGCGCAACACCTCCCAGACGTCGGCGAGTTCCACACCGGGCCGGCGCCGCACGGGCTCTTCCAGCGGGCGGGCCGAGTGCACCCGGTCGGCGCGGAAGAGCCGGGGCCCGCCACGCCGGTCGGCGACCAGGTACCAGACCCCGGCCTTGGCGACCAGGCCGTAGGGATCCACGGTGTACGTCCGCGGCTCCCGCTCCCCGCTGTGCCGGTAGCAGAGCCTCAGCCGCCGGTCGGAGAACACCGCGTCCTGCAGCGCCTCCAGGTCGACGGCCTGTTGCGGCCCGCTGCGCCAGCGGGTGGCGTCGACCAGGATGCGGCGGCTGGTGGCCTCGGCGGCAGGCCGGTGCGGGGCCGGCAGGGCCGCCATCACCTTGCGCAGGGCGGAGCCGAGCGCCGCGTCCAGGCCGAGCGCGGCGTGTGCGCCCTGGGCGGCGAGGATGAACAGGGCGCGGGACTCGTCGGCGGTCAGGCCGGTGACGTCCGTGCGGAATCCGGCGAGGAGTTCGATGCCGCCGCGCCGGCCGCGCTCGGCGTACACGGGGACGCCGGAGGCCGACAGCGCCTCGACGTCCCGGTAGATGGTGCGGACCGACACCTCCAGCCGGTCGGCGAGTTCGTGCGCGGGCACCCGGCCCCGGGTCTGCAGGAGCAGCAGGATCGACAGCAGCCGGTCTGATTTCACGCCCCCAGAATCCCGTCGCACCGGACCCCGGAGCAAATGTTGACGGATTCTGTCAGGTTATCCGTGCATCCTGCTCTCCGTACCGGCCGTCCGGACGGACCGTCCGGACCGGCCTTCCCCACCGACCGTCCGGGCCGGCCAGCCGTGGCGATCACCCGTACCGGCCACCCGCACCGAACCGTCCACACCGATCATCCGCAGTGACCATCAGGAGAGGCACACCATGACCACCACCGGCTTCATCGACCCGCGCCCCGTCTACACCCGCGCCACCGAGCAGGCGGCCGCGCTCATCAAGGAGGTGCGCCCCGAGCAGCTCGACGGCCCGACGCCCTGTACCGAGTTCGACGTACGGACCCTGCTGAGCCACATCGTCGGCGGCACCCGGCGGATCGCGGTGGTCGGTGAGGGAGGCGACGGACTCGCCGTGCACCCGTTCACCGAGGGCGTCGAGGACGACGGCTGGGCGGCGGCCTACGAGGAGGTGCGGGTGCGGGTCCTGAAGGCCTGGGAGTCCGACGAGCGGATGACGAGCCCGGTGCGGGTGCCCTGGGGCGAGGTCCCCGGCCATGCGGCGCTCTCCGGCTACGTCATGGAGCTGGTGACGCACACCTGGGACCTCGCCGAGGCCCTCGGTCACCCGCGTGAACTCGACCCGGAGCCGGCCGAGTTCGCGCTCGCCACCGCCCGCCGGGTGCTGCCGGACTCCCGTCCCCGCGATGCGGAGACCCCTTTCGACACCCGTCGGGAGGCGTCGGAAGGGGCTGGCGTCTACGCCCAGTTGGCGGCCTGGACGGGCCGTGTGCCGCTCAGCCGCGGCTGAAACGGGCGAGCTGGCGGGACTGGGCGACCAGACGGTCCTCGCTGTCCCAGATCTCGGCGTCCTCCTCCAGGAAGCCGCCGGCCAGGTTGCGGGTGGTGATCGACACGCGCAGCGGGCCGGGGGCCGGTCGGTGGCGGACGTGGACGGTCAGTTCGACCGTGGGCACCCAGCCCTTGAGACCTATCTCGAAGGCGGTGGGCGGCAGGGCGTCCACCGCGAGCAGGAGGGAGAGCGGGTCGGCGTCACGGCCGTCGGCGAGCCCGAACCAGGCGCGCATCTCGCCCTTGCCGGACGGGGCGCCGACCGCCCAGCCGAGGGTGGCCGGGTCCAGTTTCAGCATCAGCCGCTCGGCGATGGCCGAGCCGCCCGGCAGCGGATCCGGTGCGTCGTCGGCGCCGAAGCACTGCTCCAGCGGCGGGATCACGGGCGGCGCCGCCGTCGTACGGACGTCGTCGGGAAGGTCGGAGAGGTCGCCGTAGGAGGCGAGGACGCGGATGCGTTCGACCTCGTTGCCCTCGTCGTCGTACTGCAGGAGCGAGGCCTGGCCGGTGGAGAGGGTGCGGCCGGTGCGGACCGTCTGGGTGCGGACGACCGCCGGGCCCGGCCGGGACGCGGTCAGGTAGTACGCGGAGACGGTGAACGGGTCCGGGTGCGGGAGGGCGTCCGCGAGGGCCCGGCCGAGGACGGCCAGCAGAAAGCCGCCGTTGACGGCGTCGAAGATGGTCCAGCCGGCCGAGAGGTCGATGTCGTAGACACCGGGCTCGCGCCGGGTGACCGCCGTGTCACGGTCGAACTCGCTGTCGCCGATCACGGCCCGCGACGGGGGTCCCCCCGCTCGAGCGAAGCCGAGGGTGGGGGAAGGTGCAGAAGCTGCTTCTGGCATGGATGAACGGTACAACAGGAAATTACTAAGCGGTAGCTTTGCGGGTTGCGGTCGGATGACGGATTGCGGCAGGATCCCCTCTACAGAGTGAGGTTCCGGCAATTTCTCGGTAAGTGTCCGGACACGTCCACAACCCCGAGCCCCTGATTTCCCTCTATGGGGACATGAGCCTCACCGGGACTCCGTTCCTCTACACGACCATCGTGCTGTCCGTGGTCGCCCTGATACTGCCGCTCGCCCTCTGGTCGAGGATGCGGGGGCCCAAAGCGCTGCGCACCGCGGCCCGGGTGCTGATGCTGCTGTTCGCCCAGGGCACGGCCGTCACGCTGGTCTTCGTGCTGGTCAACAACCAGAACAACCTGTACGACAACTGGGCCGACCTGCTGGGGACCGGCAACCACGTCCAGCAGGCCGCCGACCTCGGCCGGGACGGCACCGGCGGCATAGCGTTCAAGAAGCTGCCCAAGGTCAAGCAGGACTTCAAGCAGGCGGACGGGCCCGGGATGCACTCGGCCGGCGGGGTGCGCGTCACCCAGCTCAAGGGCCGGGTCTCGGGCGTGAACGCCGAGGTCTACGTCTGGCTGCCCCCGCAGTACAACGATCCGGCCTACCGCAACAAGAAGTTCCCGGTCGTGGAGATGCTGCCGGGCTACCCCGGCTCGGCGAAGGCCTGGTTCGGGTCGATGAAGGCGCCCGAGCAGCTGATGCCGCTGATGCAGAGCGGTGAGGTGGCGCCCTTCATCCTGGTCGCCCCGCGCACCAACCTGCTGGCCGGTGTGGACACCGGCTGCGCCAACATCCCCGGCCAGGTGAACGCCGACACCTGGCTGAGCATCGACGTGCCGAAGATGGTCATGGACAACTTCCGGGCGCTGCCGGCGCCGCAGGGCTGGGCGGTGGCCGGGTACTCGGCGGGCGCGCACTGCGCGGTGAAGCTGGCCGTGGCACACCCCGACCGCTACCGGGCCGCGGTGAGCATGTCCGGGTACAACGACCCGATCGGCGAGCGCAACTCCCTTGCCGCACAGAACCCCACCCTGCGCGCCGCGAACAACCCTTACCTGATTCTCAAGAAGGCGGCCACGCCGCCCCGGGTCGCGCTGTACTTCTCGGGCGAGTCCGGGGACGGCTACCAGGCGGGCGTGGCCATGGAGTCCGCCGCCAAGGCGCCGACGACCGTGCACGTGGTGTTCCTGCCGCGCAGTGCGGGCGGGCACACCATGGCACTGTGGCGGCCCCAGGTCCCCACGGTGTTCCGGTGGCTGACCCTGCAGATGGGCCAGAACCACGCCAAGGGCCAGGACCGGTCCCTGGCCGGATCCCCCGGGACCACCGGATCCGCCGGGATCACGGGGACCGGCAGGTCTACTCCTCGGACACAGTCGAGCGACGGTTCCAAGCACGCGGCGCTCGCCAGTGGTACTTCATCGCCAGCAGACGCAGGACAAAAGCGGTGACCACCGCGAGCCCGCTGGTGAACGGAGTCAGCGCGTCGTAGCGGATGCACAGCACCACCATGGTGGCGCCGACGATCGCGGGTACCGCGTACAGATCGCGGTCCCAACGCAGCAGCGAGGGGACCTCGTTGGCGAGCACGTCCCGGAGCACGCCGCCGCCGACGGCGGTGGCGAGGCCGAGCGTTGCGGACGCGGTCAGGTTGAGGCCGTAGGAGTACGCCTTCGTCGTGCCCGTGACGCAGAACAGGCCGAGGCCGGCCGCGTCGAAGACGAGGACCCCGGTCTGGATGCGCTCCACGTGCGGATGCAGGAAGAAGACGACGAGCGTGGCGATCAGCGGGGTGAGGAAGTACCCGAGGTCGGTGAAGGCGGCCGGGGGTACGGCCCCGATGACCACGTCGCGGAACAGCCCCCCGCCCAGCGCGGTGGCCTCGGCGAGCACGGCGATGCCGAACACGTCGAAGTTCTTCCGGATGGCCAGCAGGGCGCCGGAGATCGCGAACACGAAGATGCCGATGACATCGAGCGTGTGCTGGACGGAGGGACTGAAGAGTTGCTGGAGCTGCACCCTGACATTCTCACCCGTCAGGGGGTGTGAACCTTACAAAGCCAGGCCTAGAGGGTCGGCTTACCTGGTGTGAACAGCCAAGTGGCGAAGAGATCGTCGAGCTGCTGCCCGCTGATCCGCTCGGCGAGGCGGATGAAGTCGGACGTGTCCGCGTTGCCGTACCGGTGGAGTCGGGTCCATGTGGGCAGCAGCTTGAAGAACGCCCGGTCGCCGATCCGCTCCCGGAGCATCTGGAGCGTCATCGCACCGCGGTCGTAGACGGCGGAGGCGAACATCGTGTCGCGCTGCGGGTCGGCCACCTTGATCTTCCAGAAGGACGAGTCGGCCGGGCGGGCGTTGTAGTCGGCGAGGAAGGAGTCGTGGGCCGTGCGGGTGCCCTGGTGCTCCGCCCACAGCCACTGGGCATAGGTGGCGAAGCCCTCGTTGAGCCAGATGTCCTTCCACTGGGCCACGCTCACCGAGTCGCCGAACCACTGGTGGGCCAGCTCGTGCACGATCGTCGTCTCGTTGCGCACGGCCGAGTAGGCGGGCTTGCTCTGCACCTCCAGGGAGAACCCGGCCTCGGGCATGTCGTCGACGATCGCACCGGTCTCCTCGAAGGGGTAAGGCCCGAAGACCTTCGACCAGTAGTCGGTGGCGGCGGCGGTGACCGCGTACACGTCGACGCGGTTGCTGTTCTTCAGGACGGGGTCGACGGCGACGTAGATCGGGATGCCCCCCGGGGTGCGGCCGGTGCGCACGTCGAACTTCCCGATGGTGGCGGTGGCGAGGTAGGTGGCCATGGGCCGGCTCTCCCGCCAGTGCGTGTACGTCGAGCCGCCCCGGTCGTGCGTCGACACCAGCCGGCCGTTGGAGACACCGGTCAGGCCCTTGGGGGCCTTGATGCGGATGTCGTAGGTGGCCTTGTCGGCGGGGTGGTCGCTGGACGGGAACCAGGTGGAGGCGGCGTTGGGCTCGCAGGCGACGAAGACGCCGTCGGCGGTCTTCATCCAGCCGTACTTCGAACCGAAGACGATCGGGCCGCCGAGGGGCTCGGGTATGCCGCCGTAGGTGACGGACACGGTGAAGCGCCGGCCCTTGGCGAGGGTTCCGCGCGGGGTGACGGTGACCTCGTCGCCGTCCCGGGTGAACCGGGCGCGTCTGCCGTCGACCTCGACCTTGGTGATCTCCAGCTTCTGGAGGTCGAGGTCGAAGGAGGAGAGGTTCTGGGTGGCGCGCGCGGTGAGGGTCGTACGGCCGTCCAGGCGGCCGGTGCCCGGATCGTAGGCGATGTCCAGGTCGTAGTGGCGGGCGTCGAAGCCGCCGTTGCCGAGCTGCGGGAAGTAGGGGTCGCCGATGCCGGCTGCGCCGGGCGTGGGGGCGGAGGAGGCGCCGATGACCAGGAACGAGGCCGCCGCGGTGGCGAGGGCCCCTAAACGTGCCGAACGGGAGGGTGCCATGGTCGTCCCTTTCGAGCGTGTGCCGATCGGTGGACGGACACGGACGACTCTGCACTCTCCCGTTCGGGCATGTTCATGACTTTGCCCAGTTGTCATGCGCTACTTGTCGGTTGACTCCTTCGAGCCCGACTCGGGCGCCTCGGCGGTGGCTTCGGCGGCGGCCTCGGCCGTGTCCGAAGCCTGCTCCCCGGAGGCCTCTTCGGAAGCCTCTTCGGCGGACGTCACCTCCTCGGAAACGGCCTCGTCCTCGGACGCCTGCTCCCCGGACGCAGCCTCGTCCTCGGCAGCCTCCTCCGCGGCACTCGCCTCGGCCTCGAGCGCGGCCGACGTCTGCGCCGACTCCTCCAGCACCGCGTCCGGGACCAGCTCCGAGGCCTCCTTCGCCGCCGACAGCAGGACCGTGTCCTGCGGGGCCTGGTCGGCGAAGTTCTCCGGGTGGTGGCAGGCGACCTGCTGACCGGTCCTCAGCTCGACGAGCTGCGGCTCGGTCGTCTTGCAGATCTCCGTCGCCTTCCAGCAGCGGGTGTGGAAGCGGCAGCCGGAGGGCGGGGCGATGGGCGAGGGCACGTCGCCGCGCAGCAGGATGCGCTCGCTCTTCTGGCCCCGGCGCTTCGGGTCCGGCACCGGCACGGCCGACATGAGCGCCTTGGTGTACGGGTGCATCGGCGACTCGTACAGCGCGGCGCGGTCCGCCAGCTCGACGATCTTGCCGAGGTACATCACCGCGATCCGGTCCGAGACGTGCCGCACCACGGAGAGGTCGTGGGCGATGATCACGTAGGTGAGGCCCAGCTCCTCCTGGAGGTCGTCCATGAGGTTGACGACCTGGGCCTGGATGGACACGTCGAGCGCGGAGACCGGCTCGTCGGCCACGACCAGCTTCGGCTTGAGGGCGAGCGCGCGGGCGATGCCGATGCGCTGGCGCTGGCCGCCGGAGAACTCGTGCGGGTAGCGGTTGTAGTGCTCGGGGCTCAGGCCGACCAGCGACAGCAGCCGCTGGACCTCCTTCTTCACCCCGCCCTCGGGTTCCACACCCTGCAGCCGGAACGGCGCCGAGACGATCGAGCCGATGGTGTGACGCGGGTTCAGGGAGCCGTACGGATCCTGGAAGATCATCTGGATGTCGCGGCGCAGCGGACGCATCTGCCCCGTGGACAGCGTGGTGATGTCCTGGCCCTCGAAGGTGATCCTGCCGCCGGTCGGGTCCTGGAGGCGGGTGATGACCCGGCCCATGGTCGACTTGCCGCAGCCCGACTCGCCGACCACGCCCAGGGTCTCGCCCTTGCGCACCTCGAAGTCGATGCCGTCGACGGCCTTCACCGCGCCGACCTGGCGCTGGAGGATGCCCTTCTTGATCGGGAAGTGCTTGGTCAGGCCCTCGACCTTGAGCAGCACCTCGCGGTCCTCGGGCGCCGACGCCTGCTTCGGGACCACGGCCTCTGCGACGGTGTCCGTCTTCTTCGTCTCACTCACAGCTTCGGCGCAATCTCTTCGGTCCAGATCCGCTCACGGTCCTCGGCCGGGAGGTGACAGGCGGACCAGTGCCCGGTGCCCGCCTGCTCCAGCTCGGGGCGCACCGTGCGGGTGACGTTCCCCTTGGGGATGTCCGCGTACGGGCAGCGCGGGTGGAAGGCGCAGCCCGAGGGGACGTTGATGAGGCTCGGCGGCTGGCCCTTGACCGGGATGAGCCGTTCTGAGGTCTCGCGGTCGATCCGGGGCATGGAGCCGAGCAGGCCCCAGGTGTACGGGTGCTGCGGCTTCTCGAAGACCTCACCGGCCGAGCCGCGCTCCACGCACCGGCCGCCGTACATCACCAGGACGTCGTCGGCGATCTCGGCGACCACACCGAGGTCGTGGGTGATCATGATGACCGCGGAGCCGAACTCCTTCTGCAGGTCCCGGATCAGGTCGAGGATCTGCGCCTGGACGGTCACGTCGAGGGCGGTGGTCGGCTCGTCCGCGATGAGCAGCTCGGGGTTGTTGACCAGCGCCATCGCGATCATGGCGCGCTGGCGCATACCGCCGGAGAACTCGTGCGGGTAGCCGTCGACGCGCTTGGCGGGCTCGGGAATGCCGACCCGGTCGAGCATCTCGATGGCCCGCGTGCGGGCGACCTTCTTGCTGACGTCGTGGTGGACCCGGTAGGCCTCCACGATCTGGTCGCCGACCTTGTAGTACGGGTGCATCGCGGACAGCGGGTCCTGGAAGATCATCGCCATCTCGCGGCCGCGGAGCTTGCGCACCTCGTCCGGGGAGGAGGAGACCAGTTCCTTGCCGTCCAGCCAGATCTCGCCGGACATCTGCACGTTCTTGCCACGGGCGCCGAGCCGGTGCAGACCCATGATGGCCTGCGAGGTCACCGACTTGCCGGATCCGGACTCGCCGACGACAGCGAGGGTCTTGCCCTTCTCCAGCGAGAAGCTGAGCCCGTCGACGGACTTGACCAGGCCGTCGTCGGTCGGGAAGTGCACCTTGAGGTCGCGGACCTCGAGGAAGGCTTCGGGTGCCTTGCCGGGGGAAGTGGGCTCGCCCACGGCGGCGCCGGTCTTGGAGAGTTCGGTCACGAGAGCCTCACGCGCGGGTCGGCGGCCGCGTAGAGCACGTCCACCAGGAGATTTGCGATCACGACGAAGAAGGCGGCGAGCAGGGTCACGCCCAGGATCGGCGGCAGGTCGTTGTCGTTGATGGCCTGCACCGCGTACTGGCCGACACCGTGCAGCGAGAACACGCTCTCGGTGATCACCGCGCCGCCGAGCAACAGGCCGAGGTCCATGCCGAAGACGGTGATGATCGGGGTGAGGGCGGCCCGCAGCCCGTGCCGGACCACGACGTTCCGCTCGCGCAGGCCCTTGGCGCGGGCCGTGCGGATGAAGTCCTCGTTCATCGTCTCCAGCATGCCCGAGCGGGTGAGCCGCGCGTAGATGGCGGAGTACAGCAGGGCGAGCGAACACCATGCGGGGAAGAGGGTGTTGGCCCACTCCGAGGGGTTCTCGGTGAGCGGGACGTAGGTGCGGCCGAAGATCGGCCAGGTGTAGGTGAAGAGCAGGATCGCCAGGTTGCCCGTGAAGAACATGGGCAGGGAGACACCGGCGAGCGCGACGCCCATGAAGGTGCGGTCGAAGACCGAGCGCGGCTTCAGCGCCGAGATGACACCGATCACCACACCCGAGAGCAGCCACATCACCGCGGCGCCCGCAGCCAGCGAGAGGGTCACGGGAAGACGGGAGGTGAGCTGCGGCCAGACCGCCTGGTGGTTCTTGAACGAGTAGCCGAAGCAGGGTGCGTTGCAGTGCACCGTGGTGGGGCCGAGGTCGTAGGTGGCGCCGGCCACGATCCCCTTGATGAAGTGCCAGTACTGGACGTAGACGGGCTGGTCCAGACCGAGGTTGTGCTTGACCGCGGCGATGTCCGCCTTCGACGGGCTCTTGCCGATGTACTGCTGCGCCAACTGATCCGCTGTCTGGCCGGCGAGTCGCGGCAGCAGGAAGAAGATGGCGAAGGTGACCGCGGTGACGACCAGCAGCAGGATCACTGCCGCGAACGTCCGACGGAGGATGTACGAGATCACGGGGACCGGCGCTGGTGCCCGCGGGCCGCGTAGCCCGCGGGCACCAATGCCTTCACCTGCCTTCCGGGGCTGCTACTTCTTCGTGGTGCCGAGGTTGAGGTAGTCGTACTGACCACTGAAGGCGGCCGTGGAGACCACGTTGGTGGCGTACGGCGAGCGGTACAGCAGGACCTTGAAGTAGGTCAGCGGCACGATGACGGCGTCGTCCATCGTCTGCTTGTCGATCTGCCCGTACAGCTCGTTGCGCTTGGCCGAGTCCTCGGTCGCGATGGCCTGTCCGAGCAGGTCGTTGACCTTCTTGTTGTCGTACTGCGACAGGTTGGTGTTGCCGGACTGGCTGATCGCCTTGCCGTTCAGGATCTGCTGCAGGAAGCCGTAGCCCGAGGGCCAGTCGGCGCCCCACTGCATCATGATCAGGCCGATGTTCTGCTTGTTGGTGAACTTCGGCACACCCGCGTAGTCGGTGAAGTACTTACCGGACGGGTACTGCTTCAGGCTGGCGTTGATGCCGACCTTCTTCAGCGAGTTGATGATCGCGGTGGCCGCATCGATCTCCTGCGGGCGGTCGGAGCGCGCCGAGATGTTGGTGCTGATCGACGACTTGCCGCAGGCCTTGAGCTGGTCCTTGGCCTTCGCGACGTCACCCTTGTTGCCCGCGCTCGGGTAGGTGTCCGCCTTCTGGTAGCCGGTGATGTCCGGCGGCAGAACGGTGGAGGCGACGTCACCGCGGATCGGGCCGCCCTCGGCGGTCTGCACGGAGACCTTGTCGATGGCGTACTGGACGGCCTTGCGGCACTCGACCTTGTCGAACGGCGCGACCTTGGTGTTGATCGCCATGTAGACCAGGCGGCCACCGTAGGTGTTGTCCGTCGCGGCCTTGCCGTCGGCCGAGTTGATCAGCTCGGCCTGGGTGGAGGCCTGGACGCCGGAGCCCGCGAGGTCGACGGTGGCGTCGCCGGACTGCAGATCCTTGTCGATCGTCTCCGGGTTGACCTTCAGGTTGACGACGATCTTGTCAGGCAGCTGCTTGCGCAGCGGGTCGGTCTTCGGGTCCCAGTTCTTGTTGCGGACGAGGACGGCCTGCTTGCCCTCGTCGTAGCTCTGGAACTGGTACGAGCCCGAGGACACGATGTGCTTGACGTAGTCGACGCCGTCGTCCTTGGCCTGCGGCACCGGAGCCGTCTGCGGCGCGGCGACCAGGTAGTCGAACTCCTGGAAGGCGCGGTTCAGGTGGAAGACGATCGTGGTGGCGTCGGGCGTCTCGATCGAGGACAGGCCCTTGGCGCTCTTGTCCTTGTACGGACCCTTGTACTTGTCGCCGTCCTTCATGAACTGCTGGAAGTAGTTCGGGCCGAGCGAGAGCACGTCACGGGCGAAGTTCGACCGCTCGACGGCGTACTTGACGTCCTTCGAGGTGATCGCCGTGCCGTCCTGGTACTTCAGGCCCGAACGCAGCTTGTACGTCCAGGTCTTGCCGCCGTCGCTCGGGACGCCCTTGCTCGCGGCGAGGTCCGGGACGAGGGTGTTGCCCTTCTCGCCGGGGCCGGGCTGGAACGTCATCAGCGGGCGCGCGTAGAGCCGGCTGAAGTTGTACATGTACGCGTAGTACGTGTTGCCCGGGTCGAACGAGTCGGGCACGTCCGACATCTCGTAGGTGACCGTGCCGCCCTTTTTGTCGGACGCATTGACGACACCCGTGGTCGCCGCGTTGGCACCGGCCGCCTTCGGAGTGTTGCCGTCCTTGTTGTCATCGGCCTTGCTGCAACCTGCAACCAGCAGGCTTGCGGAGCCGATGGCCGCGACCGCGGCCAGCGCTGACCTTCGCATGATGGTCTGCTTCCCCTCCATAGATAGGAAACTTGATGGACTCTCGGGGCTGCCTAGCGGCTGCGGGGGTCGAGAGCGTCTCGGAGACCGTCGCCGAGCAGATTGAACGCCAGGACGGTGATGAAGATGGCGAGGCCCGGCACGATCATGTACTGGGGATCGACCTGGTAGTAGGTGACGGCTTCCCGGAGCATGCCGCCCCAGGACGCCTGCGGGGGCTGGATGCCCACACCCAGGAAGCTCAGGGAAGCCTCGAACAGGATGTTGGTCGGGATGAGCAGCGTCGAGTAGACGATGATCGGGCCGACCAGGTTGGGCATCAGCTCGCGGAAGAGGATGTACGGGCCCTTGGCACCCATGCCGCGGGCCGCGTCCACGAACTCACGCTCACGCAGGGCAAGCGTCTGGCCTCGCACGATCCGGCCCAGGTAGGGCCAGTTGAAGAAGCCGATGACGAAGATGAGCACGCTCAGGTGCAGCGGCAGTCCGTTCAGGCCGAAGGCGCCGCCCTGCAGGGTGGCGGAGATGGCGATCGCGAACAGCAGGAGGGGGAAGGCGAGGAAGATGTCCATCAGCCGGCTGATGATCGAGTCGACCCGGCCGCCGTAGTAGCCCGCGACCACACCCATGATCGCGCCGATCACGTTGGACAGGATCGTGGCGCCGAAGGCGACCACCAGCGAGACCCAGGAACCCTCGAGGATGCGGGTGGCGATGTCCCGGCCGAACTTCGGGTCCACACCCAGCGGGTGATCCATGCTCATGCCGCCCCAGCCGCCCTTGGGCAGCGAGGTGTCGGGCACGATCAGGTCCTGGTGGAAGGCGTTGGGGTCGAGGCCGAGCATGGCCTGGATGGGGCGCGAGAGGATCGCGAGGAGGATCAGCAGGATCACGATGACGCCGCCGACGACGGCGACTCTGTCCCGCTTGAACCGGGACCAGGCGATCTGGCCCAGGGAACGACCCTCGATCTGCCCCTTCTCGGCACCCGCCAGCACAGCCTCCGGCTGTGCCTCGGCTGCCGCCCCGGTGGTCTCGATCGGTGCGGTCACGGTGAGCGACCCCTCTCGCCGGTGGTGACCGGCCTGCGCCTGCCGCGGTTTGCGGCTTTGTCGACTTGCCATCGATCACGAGGTCTTCACCTCGTGTCTGAGTCGGGAGTCTTCAGCGTCGTTGCGATCACCCGCCAGAGCTGACCGCGAAAGTATGCGCAACCGTGATGCAGTGCGGGGGAATCCGTTATCCGAACAGTTGGTAACGGCCCTCGGACGCGGGCCAGTTAAGACAGAACGGCAGATTATGCCCGGTTCTGGACGTACGGGGGAGGTCTACGCGCGCAGAAGCCCACCGGTCACGTCCATTCTGCGATCCGGGCCGGGAACGCGCCGCGCGGCCCCGTCGATCAGTAGCCGTGGACGGGCGGGTACCCGTAACCGGCGGCCGGGGCCTGAGCCTGGGGCGAGGCCTGGAGCTGGGGCTGGGGCGGAGCCGCGTGGGCCTCGCGATCGTAGAACGGGCGGGCGTTGACCCGCATCCACATCACGACCGGGTCGTAGTCGTCCGTCATCGCGACCGTCGAGACCGGCAGCCCCTCCGGGACCGCGCCGACGGACTGCTGCATCATCGCGCGCACCGAGTCGACCGCGGCCGGCGAGGTGTCGTACACGTCCAGGCCGATGGAGAGATACGGCGCCCCGAGCGCGGGCTGCACCCAGGCGCGGCGCAGGGAGCGCAGGGCAGGGGTGCGGTGGGCGTTCTGCGCGAGCAGGGCGTAGAACTGCGGGATCTCGACACCGGGCTCCGACAGCCGGAGGGGGCCGGCGGGCTGGCGGTCCAGGCCGGTGGCGATGCGGCGCAGGTCCAGCCAGGGGATGCCGACGCCGCCGCCGGGAGCATGCGGGTTGAGCCAGAGGCCGTAGTGGTCGGGATAGAGGGTGCGGGCCACGTCGAGCCCGTCGACCACTTCGTAGGAGCGGTTCCAGCCGCTGGCCGAGAGTTCCTGGGCGGAGGTCACACAGGGGGCGTAGCTGAAGCCGTCGACCTCCATGTTCCCGTACTGGGCGTCCGGAGAGCCGGCCTGGCCGTGCCACAGGAGCATCCAGATCTGGCCGGAGGAAGGGGTGGCGAGGGCGCGCAGCAGTGCCTCGTAGGCGTCGTAGCGCCCGGGGGTGACCTGGCGCAGCATGTGCTCGACGCTGCCGCTTGGGCTCGCGCTCACCTGTCTTACCGCCCCTTCGATTCTTGCCCCGCGTTCGGACACAGCTTAAGCGCCGAATGGCTCGGGACCTCGTGTCCGTCGGCGAGTGCGGGTTCGTGGTGGGTTCTCGCGCAGTTCCCCGCACCCCTGGGGGTCGGCTGAGGCTGCGTCGGCTTCTAGTGGCCGTACTGGTAGAAGGGGCGGACGTTTGATTTGAGCCAGTGACCCACGGGGTCCTCGGCCACGTCCAGGAGGACCAGGTTGACCGGCCACTGGACCGGGACCTTGCCCAGAGCTTTACCCAGGGCCTCCAGGGGAAGGGCTCGCAGGTCGCCCTCCCACTGGGAGAGTTCCACGCCCACGAACATCACCGGGTCGGCGGTTTCTATGACGGCCAGGCAGCGGCGGGCCGTGAGGACCACACCCGTCGCCGCGAACTCGGCGGAGGCCGCGGAGAGGAAGTCGACCGGGTCGTCCTGCCAGTCGGGCTCGAAGAGGCGGACCCGGCCACCGCTGCTGGGGCCGTCCAGCGGGGTGCGGCCCGTGCGGCACAGCTCGGCCACCGCCTCGGGCGGGAGCGGGATGCCGACCACGCCGTCGGGGTTGACGGCGATGCCGACCTGCGGGGGCAGGCCGCGGGCGAACTCCACCGCCGGGGCGATGGTGAACGACATGTGGGAGCCGGCCACCTGGCGGAGCTGCTCCTCGGAGCTGAAGACCGGGACGTGGACCTGGCCGTCGATCTCCAGGGTGGGCAGGTCGAGCGGGCCGCTGTCCGGGCCGCCGCCGTTGGGCAGCGGGATCCACAGGAAGCTCCGGCCCAGGACTTCGATGATCCGGCCGCCGGCGGAGGGTATGCCGAGGGAGGCCGAGAGCACCTCCTCCAGCTCGTTGCCGGGCCAACCGCTGTGCGGGTGGGGGTGTGTCTGTGCCGGAATGTCCGCGGGAAAGCCCGCCGCCGAGAAGTCCATCTGCCTGCCGCCTGCTGGGAACCGCCGTTGTGATTCAAAAGGCTAGCGGGTGCCTGTGACACCGTTCAGTCCGATGGCCGGCTCGGTCCGGTGAACGACTCATTCCGGTGACCGGCCCGGTCCGTGAGCGGCTCCGGTGATCGGCTCGTTCCGGGGCCCGACCGGGCCCGGGGACGGTTTCTCCGGACCGATGACACCGCTCGGCCCCGCTCCGGCTCCGTCCTCACTCCGGCCGGGCGGCGAAGCCGATGCGGCGCAGGACGTCCGCCGCGTCGCGGTCCAGCAGCACCGCCGAGCCGCAGCCGGCGGGCAGCTCGCCCCGCTCCACCGCGCCGACCAGACGGGCGGCCGTACGGCGGTGGCGGCCGAAGGCGTACCGGGACACGCCCCTGCCCCGTTGCCGCTGCCCCTCCCTGGCCGCCGCGGGAGCCACGTCGAGAAGGAGCAGGTGCAGGGTGCCGCCGCGGCGCCGGGCCTCGCGGGCCAGCCAGGCACGCACCCAGGCCTGGGTGCCGCAGTCGTGCACGACGACCCCCTCGCCGGTGCGCAGGGCGCGGCGCAGTCCGGCGTAGTGGGCGAGGCGGACCAGCGGGCGGTAGAGGGCGTACGGCAGGAGGCGTGGCAGGCGGGCCGCCCAGCGGTCCCGGGTGTCCTGGGAGTCGACGCGGTGGCCGAGGACCGCGCGGTGCATCAGGGTGGACTTGCCACTGCCGGGCAGGCCGGCGATCACCACCAGGTCACGGGGGCCGAAGAGCAGGGCGTGCGGGCCGCGCCCGGCGCGGTCGCGCAGGTCGCGGACGACGGGGGCCGGGCGTTCGGCGCAGCGCTCGCGGGCCGGGGCCGGGCGCTGCCCGGGCACCGCGACGCCGGTGGCGGCGTAGGCCGTGGTCCTGTTCACCGTGATCGTCCTCCCCTGTGGGCCTGCAAAGGTCATGCCCCTCGGATGCAAAGAGAAGGTAATGCGCGGTGTCCGGCCGTTGGGTGCGCGTACTGCCACAGGTCGGTTACAGATGCGGGCCCTGACGGGTGGGGGTCCGGCGTGCAATGATGTGGCCGCCAACTGCATATCGGCCGCTTGAATCCGCGCGGGAGAGTTCCCAGCAGCCTTCGCTGGGACGCCGAAGGAGCAAGTCCCTCCCTTGAATCTCTCAGGCCCCGTTACCGCGCGGGCGAGGCACATCTGAAAAGCGGGCCGCTGTGTCAGTGGCTCCACCCAAGGTGCAAACCGTGATCGTCCCTGTGGCGGTCCCGGCGAACCTCTCAGGTTCCGATGACAGATGGGGAGGAACGTTCCTCGCCTGTCATACCTGCCCTTGGGAGACGACCGACCGATGAGCAGTACCGAACCCACCGAGCTGCGCCACACCGCGCTGGACGCGCTGCATCGCTCGCTCGGTGCGACGATGACCGACTTCGCGGGCTGGGACATGCCCCTGCGCTACGGCTCCGAGCGCGACGAGCACGTCGCGGTGCGGACCAGGGCCGGACTCTTCGACCTCTCCCACATGGGCGAGATCACCGTGACCGGACCGCAGGCAGCCGCCCTGCTGAACTACGCCCTGGTCGGCAACATCGCCTCCGTCGGCGTCGGCCGCGCCCGCTACACCATGATCTGCCAGGCCGACGGCGG
The DNA here is from genome assembly GCF_040642095.1 of Streptomyces sp. NPDC020362. Taxonomy (NCBI): domain Bacteria; kingdom Bacillati; phylum Actinomycetota; class Actinomycetes; order Kitasatosporales; family Streptomycetaceae; genus Streptomyces; species Streptomyces sp. NPDC020362. Next base: position 47,290 of record NZ_JBFAET010000026.1, on the reverse strand, counting down.
CATCCTGGACGACCTGATCGTCTACCGGCTGGCCGAGGCCGAGTACATGGTCGTGGCCAACGCCTCCAACGCCCAGGTGGTGCTGGACGCGCTGACCGAGCGCGCCGCCGGCTTCGACGCCGAGGTCCGCGACGACCGTGACGCGTACGCGCTGATCGCGGTCCAGGGTCCCGAGTCCCCCGGGATCCTGAAGTCCCTCACCGACGCCGACCTGGACGGCCTGAAGTACTACGCGGGCCTGCCCGGCACGGTCGCCGGCGTCCCCGCGCTGATCGCGCGCACCGGCTACACCGGCGAGGACGGCTTCGAGCTGTTCGTGAAGCCCGAGCACGCCGTGGAACTGTGGCAGGCGCTGACCAAGGCCGGCGAGGGCGTGGGCCTGGTGGCGTGCGGCCTGTCCTGCCGGGACACCCTGCGCCTGGAGGCGGGCATGCCGCTGTACGGGCATGAGCTGACCACCTCGCTCACCCCCTTCGACGCCGGGCTCGGCCGGGTGGTGAAGTTCGAGAAGGAGGGCGACTTCGTGGGCCGCGAGGCGCTGACCGAGGCCGCCTCCAGGGCTGAGCAGAACCCGCCGCGGGTACTCGTCGGGCTGATCGCCGAGGGCCGCCGGGTGCCGCGCGCCGGCTACCCGGTCGTCGCCGGCGGCGCGGTGATCGGCGAGGTCACCTCCGGTGCCCCCTCCCCCACCCTGGGCAAGCCGATCGCCATCGCGTACGTCGACGCGGCGCACGCGGCGCCGGGCGCCGAGGGCGTCGGCGTGGACATCAGGGGGAGCCACGAGCCGTACGAGGTCGTGGCTCTGCCCTTCTACAAGCGCCAGAAGTAGACACTGGGCGCGGTCCGTACCCGAAGCGTGACCCTGCGCACATTCATCTGCTCACCAGCAGAACCAGTAGTCCCCCATTCATCAGCACTCCCGCGCGTACAGGAGAATTCAGGCCATGAGCAACCCCCAGCAGCTGCGCTACAGCAAGGAGCACGAGTGGCTGTCGGCCGCCGACGAGAACGGCGTCGCGACGGTCGGCATCACCGAGTTCGCGGCCAACGCGCTCGGCGATGTGGTCTACGCCCAGCTCCCCGAGGTCGGCGACACGGTGACCGCGGGCGAGACCTGCGGCGAGCTGGAGTCGACCAAGTCGGTCTCCGACCTGTACTCCCCGGTCACCGGTGAGATCGTCGAAGCCAACCAGGACGTGGTCGACGACCCGTCGCTGGTGAACTCCGCCCCCTTCGAGGGCGGCTGGCTGTTCAAGGTTCGCGTCACGGAGGAGCCGGCCGACCTGCTCTCCGCCGACGAGTACACCGCCCAGAACGCCGGCTGAGGAGTCGTAGCCGTATGACTGTCCTGAACACGTCCCTGCACGAGCTGGACCCGGAGATCGCCGCCGCGGTCGACGCCGAGCTGCACCGCCAGCAGTCGACGCTGGAGATGATCGCCTCCGAGAACTTCGCGCCGGTCGCGGTGATGGAGGCCCAGGGCTCGGTCCTGACCAACAAGTACGCCGAGGGCTACCCGGGCCGCCGCTACTACGGTGGCTGCGAGCACGTCGACGTCGCCGAGCAGATCGCCATCGACCGGATCAAGGAGCTGTTCGGCGCCGAGTACGCCAACGTGCAGCCCCACTCCGGAGCCTCCGCGAACCAGGCGGCCCTGTTCGCGCTGGCCCAGCCCGGGGACACCATCCTCGGCCTGGACCTGGCGCACGGCGGCCACCTGACCCACGGGATGCGGCTGAACTTCTCCGGCAAGCAGTTCAACGTGGTCGCCTACCACGTGGACGTCGAGACCGGTCTGGTCGACATGGCCGAGGTCGAGCGGCTCGCCAAGGAGCACCGTCCGAAGGTGATCATCGCGGGCTGGTCGGCTTACCCGCGTCAGCTGGACTTCGCCGAGTTCCGCCGGATCGCCGACGAGGTCGAGGCGTACCTGTGGGTCGACATGGCGCACTTCGCGGGCCTGGTCGCCGCCGGTCTCCACCCGAACCCGGTGGAGTACGCGGACGTGGTGACCTCCACGACCCACAAGACGCTCGGCGGCCCGCGCGGCGGCATCATCCTCGCGAAGAAGGACTTCGCGAAGAAGCTGAACTCGTCCGTCTTCCCGGGCTTCCAGGGCGGCCCCCTGGAGCACGTGATCGCGGCCAAGGCGGTCTCCTTCAAGGTCGCGGCGAGCGAGGACTTCAAGGAGCGCCAGCGCCGTACGGTGGAGGGCGCGCGGATCCTCGCCGATCGGCTGACCGCCGCCGACGCCCGCGAGGCCGGCGTGAACGTGCTGTCCGGCGGTACGGACGTGCACCTGATCCTGGTCGACCTGCGCGAGTCCGAGCTGGACGGGCAGCAGGCCGAGGACCGTCTCCACGAGGTCGGGATCACCGTCAACCGCAACGCCGTGCCGAACGACCCGCGTCCCCCGATGGTCACCTCGGGCCTGCGGATCGGTACGCCCGCCCTCGCCACCCGCGGCTTCACGGCCGAGGACTTCGCCGAGGTCGCGGACGTGATCGCCGAGGCGCTGAAGCCGTCCTACGACGTCGAGGCCCTCAAGGCCCGGGTGAAGGCCCTGGCCGACAAGCACCCGCTGTACCCGGTTCTGAACAAGTAAGACACCTTTTGCGGGGCACCGCGCACACTGGAAAGAACAGCGCGCGGTGCCCCCGCACCCCGCACCATCCCTGCACGACCCCGCACCACCCCGCATTGAGGAGTTCCCGTGGCCATCTCGGTCTTCGACCTGTTCTCGATCGGCATAGGCCCGTCCAGCTCCCACACGGTCGGTCCGATGCGCGCGGCGCGCATGTTCGCCCGCCGGCTGCGCAACGAAGGCCTCCTGGAGAAGGCCGCCGCCGTCCGCTGCGAGCTGTACGGCTCGCTCGGCGCGACCGGCCACGGCCACGGCACCCCGAAGGCGGTGCTGCTCGGCCTGGAGGGCGCCTCGCCGCGCACCGTGGACGTGGAGACGGCCGACGAGCGGGTGGAGAGCATCAAGAGCACGGGCCGGCTCTCCCTGCTCGGCGAGCACGAGATCCCCTTCTCCTTCCACGACGACCTGATCCTGCACCGCCGCAAGGCCCTGCCGTACCACGCCAACGGCATGACCATATGGGCCTACGACACCGCGGGCACGGAGCTGCTCTCCAAGACGTACTACTCGGTCGGCGGCGGCTTCGTCGTGGACGAGGAGGCGGTCGGCGCGGACCGCATCGTGCTGGACGACACGGTCCTGAAGTACCCCTTCCGCACCGGTGACGAGCTGCTGCGTCTCACCGCAGAGACCGGCCTGTCGATCTCCTCCCTCATGCTGGAGAACGAGCGGGCCTGGCGCACGGAGGCGGAGATCCGTGCGGGCCTGCTGGAGATCTGGCGGGTGATGCAGGCCTGTGTCGCGCGGGGCATGTCCCGCGAGGGCATCCTGCCCGGCGGTCTGAAGGTCCGCCGCCGCGCGGCCGTCTCGGCCCGCCAGCTGCGCGCCGAGGGCGACCCTCTGGCGCACGCGATGGAGTGGATCACGCTCTACGCGATGGCGGTGAACGAGGAGAACGCGGCGGGCGGCCGGGTCGTGACCGCCCCGACGAACGGCGCGGCCGGCATCATCCCGGCGGTCCTGCACTACTACATCAACTTCGTGCCCGGCGCCGACGAGGACGGCATCGTCAGGTTCCTGCTGGCCGCCGGCGCCATCGGCATGCTCTTCAAGGAGAACGCCTCGATCTCCGGCGCCGAGGTCGGCTGCCAGGGCGAGGTCGGCTCCGCCTGCTCGATGGCCGCGGGCGCCCTCGCCGAGGTCCTCGGCGGCTCCCCCGAGCAGGTCGAGAACGCGGCCGAGATCGGCATGGAACACAACCTCGGCCTGACCTGCGACCCGGTCGGCGGCCTGGTCCAGATCCCCTGCATCGAGCGCAACGGCATGGCCGCGGTGAAGGCGGTCACGGCCGCGAAGATGGCGATGCGCGGCGACGGCTCGCACAAGGTGTCGCTGGACAAGGTCATCAAGACCATGAAGGACACCGGCGCGGACATGAGCGTCAAGTACAAGGAGACGGCCCGCGGCGGGCTCGCGGTGAACATCATCGAGTGCTAGGGAAATAGGCCCTGACCAGCGCGTTCGTTCCTTTCGGCGCTGTCAGGTCCTTCTGCTCGGCGGTTCGCGGCGCCCTCGGTCACCGTTCGGAGACGGACGACCGTCCCGTGGGGTGTACCGGCGGGCGGACGCCCCGGAGAAGCAGGAGCGTGTGCCTGTCCCGCCCGCGGGACAGGCACACGAGCTGCTCTTGGTGGCCGGGGTCGGACAGTCCGACGAGGACCGCCCCACCCCGCCGGGTCCGGCTGGAGTACTAGCGGGCGGAACCCTCCCTGCGATAGAGGACACCCTCGCTCCACACCAGGTCGAGCTGGCCCCACTCGATCGCCGACGCGACGTCGGGGAAGAAGCTGCGGCCGTTGTAGTTCGCACTCGTATTGCAGAGGACCGGAATTCCGCTGCACTTGTAGTACTCGCGCAGAATGGCGTGCAGGTTCGGGTCGTCGGACTCGTTGACGGTCTGCAGCCGTGCGGTGCCGTCCAGGTGCATGACCGCCGGAACCCGGTCGATCCATTCGGGGCGGACCCAGTGCTCGAAGAGCATGTGGGGATCCGGCGTGCCCGGCTCGAAGACGGTGGGAGCGTGCTCTTCGAGGCAGATGGGCGCGACGGGCCGGTAGTGCTCCCGGCGCTTCACGTCGTTCAGGAGCTTCTTCATCTTCGCGTCGGTGGCGGGGGCGATGATGCTGCGCCCGCCGAGAGCCCGGGGCCCCAGTTCCGCGCGGCCGTTGAGCACGACCACGGGCTCGCCCGTGGTGTGCAGGAGCCGGGCCAGCTCTTCCGGGCTGCACGACGACGTGCTCCAGCCCTGCGGCACCTCCTGCGTCGGCTCGAGGGCCGGCCCGAGCCGGGTGCCCCATTCGATCGGCCGGAGGCCGTCACCGCCGGCCGCGGCGAGGCAGGCCGTGCCGATGGCGACACCGGAGTCGTCGGGGAACGGCGGCACCCACATGGCCTTGATCGTCGGGTGGGAACGCAGTGCACTGTTCCACTTGATGTTCAGCGCACAGCCGCCCGCGAAGCAGAGGTTCCACGCGCCGCCGCCCTTCCACGCCTGGATCTTCCTGGTCACGCGGTCGATCAACAGCTCCTCGAGGAAGGCGTGGACGCTGGCCAGCACGTCCTCGTCGCAGACACCGAGGACGGTGGTGCGCCGCTGCACCGCCGTGAGGAACTCGTGCACGTAGGCGTGCGACTTCTCGCCGGTGCTGCCGCACCCGATGATGTTCTGGCGGTAGGTCCGCACCCGGGGTGAGTCGGCGTCGAAGTACTCGAAGAACTCCTCCCGGAAGACCGCCTTGATCTCCTCCCGCGGCGTGCCGAGGGCGATGTACGCCATCATCTTTCCGGCGACGGAGAGGTCGTCGACATTGGTCGACTTGTTCTGACGCTTGAACGGCCCCCAGTACTGCGAGGTCATCGAGTACGTGTGGCCGATGAGCGGGAACGCCTCGCCACCCGGCTCGATGCGCCCGTCGGCGTCGACGCAGTACAGCCGGGGGAAGCAGCCGCCGTCCCAGACCAGGACCATCGACGGCTCGCCGCGACGGGCGAACGGGCTCGTACAGTAGGCCGACGCGAGGTGGCCGGCCACGTGGACGTAGCTCTCGTAGTCATGGGCCTGGCCGCCGATGGCTATCCGACCGTGGTGGCCGGGCAGTCCCGGGTCGGGCACCCGGTCCGTCTCCCGGTAGGGGGCGACGAGGAGTTCGGTCCGGGTACCGCCGCTGAGTACCGACACGTGACCGTTCGTGGCGCCGTCCCAGCCGTCCACCGCCCACTTGCCGACGTCGCCGAGCCCGAAGCCGAACCCGGACATGATCGTGACCAGGTCGTCGAGTTCGTCCACGTTGCTGTACCGGGCACCGTTGGCGATCTTCTGCATCTCGATGTTGAACACGAGGCGGTCCTCGTCGAGCAGCGCGATGCCGCCGCTCTGGGTGAGCTTCAGGCCTGCCGTGATCATGGTTGTGCTTCTCCCGTGTGTATGAGGACTCACATGGCTGTGCGTCGGGTGACTCAAAGTTCTTCGTGGTCGAGTTCGGCCAGCGGCCGCCGGCCGTCGGCGACCATGGCGTCGAGCAGGTTTCGGTAGAACTGCGGGATGCACTCGACGAGATCGGGGTGAACGAGGTCCGCCGCGATCTCGAAGTCGCAGCGGAATCCGTCCGCGCGATCGACGATGTTCAGCGCCAGGGGGTTGCCGGTGTGCGTGATCGGCAGCGGGTCGGCCTCCGACACCGCGAGCCCGTCCATGGCAGGCACCGCCACCTGGCGGTAGAACGACATCGACGTCGTGAACAGCTCGCTGCGCAGTCCGGCTCCGGACGGGGCGAACTCCGTGATCAGGTCCGCGAACGGGTGGTCCTGGGCCTCGAGGCCGTCCACCAGCTGCGCCAGGACCTCGGCCACGTAGTCCGCGACCAGGATGTCCGCCGGGCGCCGCAGGCGCAGCGGCAGCAGGTTCGAGCAGTAGCCGACCACCTGGTCCAGTTCCGGCGGCCGCCGGGCGGACGCCACCGGTACGACGACGTCGTCCTGACCGGTCAGACGGTGCTGCAGGGCGGCCCAGGCCGCGACCAGATAGGCGAACACCGTGACGCCCTCGTCACGGGCGGCGTCGCGGATGCGACCGCAGAACTCGGGGTCGAGGAGGATGCTGTGCCGCACCGCACGGTAGGGGAAGCTCACGTGCTCCCCCGACGTCGGGAGTGCCGGTGTGGGCGCCTCCTTCAGCAGGGTGTGCCAGTAGTCGCGGTGCTCGGCGGCCGCGGGCCCGGCGGTGACCCGCTCGTGCCAGGCGACGTAGTCCCTGAACTGGGCGGCCGGCGACAGCTGGGGGCTGGTGCCCCGGCAGCGCGCGTTGTACAGCGCGACGAGGTCGTCGAGGATGACGCTGTAGGACCAGCCGTCCACGACCGCATGGTGCATCGAGATCAGCAGCAGGTGCCGTTGCGGGTCGGCCTGCACCACCGCGGCGCGGAACACCGGCCCGTCGACCGGGTCGAGCGGCCGCTCGGCCCAGCTCCGCAGGAAGTGCTCGAGCTCGTCCTCGTTCGCGCAGGTGTGCTCGGTCAGCAGCCCGCCCGGCGCCGTCGGTGCCGAGGAGTGGACGACGAGCGTGTCGCCGTCCGCAGCGAACGTGGTCCGCAGGGCCTCGTGGCGGGCGACCACGCCCTGCACGGCGGCGCGCAGCGCCTCGTGGTCGAGCGTTCCGTCGAGCCAGAACCCTAGGGACATCTCGTAGGCGCGCACGTCTCCCTCGTCGAGGGCCCGCAGCTGCCGCTGCGCGAGGGTGCTGCGCGGCGCCGCCGGAAGCGGCCGGGTCCCGGCCGGGCTCGTCCGGCTGTCACCGAGCATGCCGTTGTCCCGCAACTCGGCGACGGACTCGCGAACCGCGTTGCGAATGTGGTCGAGATCGGCCTGCTCGTGCGCGGTGGACAGGAAGAAGTTGCGCAGCTCCCAGACGAACACGCCCCGGTCGAGCAGGTTGAAGTAGAACGGATCCATGTTCCTCTCGTGCTCGAACTTGAAGATCGAGGAGAACCGGCGGACCTCGATCGGCATGTCGAGCTCGCGGAAGTCGGCGTTCAGCTGGTCCACGAACGTCTCGGTCCTGCGGTCCAGGTCCCGCTGCAGACCGGGACCCTCCGCGCGGAGGTGGTCGAGGACCGCCTTGGCCGCCACCATGGACAGCGGGTGCTGGTTGAACGTGCCGGCGAAGAAGGTGGATTCCACCGTCGGGCGGGAGTCGTCGCCGAAGTTCCAGACGCCGCCGTCGATGGAGTCCATGACCCCGCCGCGTCCGGCGATCACGCCGAGCGGCATGCCGCCACCGATGATCTTGCCGTAGGTGGCCAGGTCGGCCTCGATGCCGTACAGGCCCTGGACGCCGGCCTGGTGACAGCGGAAGCCCGTCACCATCTCGTCGAAGATCAGCTTCGTGCCGTGCGACCAGGTGATCTCCCGCAGCCTGCGCAGGAATTCGGGCTTCTGCACGCCGGGGGTGCGCAGCGTCACCGGCTCGGTCATGACCGCCGCGAGTTCCGAGCCGTGCTTGTCGATGAAGTCGAGCGCCTCTTCCGTGCCGAACTCGAGCACGTACACGTTCTCCACCGCTCGCGGCGAGACACCCGGTGCGAGCGGCTTGGTGTGGAACACGCCGTTCTCGTTGGACGGCACGCCGAGCACATTGTCGAAGTGGCCGTGGTACGCCGTGGAGAAGACCACGATCTTGTCGCGGCCGGTCGCCGCCCGGGCCAGGCGAACCGCCGTCATGACGGCTTCGGTGCCGGTGTTGAGGAAGGCGGCCCGCTCCATGCCGGTGAGTTCGAGCAGGCCGGCCGCGACGTCCTCGACCAGCTGGGTGCGCGGCCCGAGGCTGAAGCCGATGTCCATGCGCTCGCGCACGGCCGACATGACGGCGGGCGGGTTGTGTCCGAGCAGGTGGACTCCGTACCCCAGGGTGAGGTCGACGTACTCGTTGCCGTCGATGTCCCACAGCCGCGCGCCCTGACCGCGCTCGGCGGCGATCGGGTACAGCAGCTCCTTGGTCGACGGCCGGAAGCCGATGCTGGACCGGCTGTCGGCCACCATCGTGCGGAACCGCTGGGCGAACTCCTTCGAGCCCCTCGTGCGGGCGCCGAGCCGATCGGCCAGAGCCTTCATGTAGCGGGCGCGCTGCGCCGTCTCCACGGGGTCGGACTTGGCGCCACGGCTGCCGGGGGCGAGTGGGATCACCGACTTGGCCTCAGCCGGCCGCACGGCGGGCACCGGTACGGTCGCCGACGCGCCCGCCGGGGGCCCGGTGGCCGGGCGGACCGCAAGGGTCGGCTCGGCGCCCGCCAGCAGATCGAGCTGGCGCTGCATGACCAGGAGCTGCTCCTTGATCAGGTTCTGCACCGCCGTCGAGACACCGGTGGTCGAGACACCGGCCGTCGAGACACCCGTCGTCGGGGATCCGACCGCCGGGGATCCGACCGCCGGCGTCACGACCGCCGGCGTCACGACCGCCGGCGTCACGACTGCCGGTATGCCGCCGATCGGCGCCGGCGCCGGGGGGTCGGCCGCCGGGGTCGGCATCGGCACGACCGGCTCGGCCACCGGGGTGGACGTCGTGCCGACGGTGGTGACGGCAGGGGCGGCCGCGGCGGGCCTGACCGTCCCGGCTCCCGGCAGCTTGTCCGCCGGCGCGTGCGCGGCGAAATAGTCGGCCAGGTCGGCCGGGGTCTGCACGTCGCCGAAGAGCTGCCGGAGCGACACCTTGCAGCTGTAGCGGTCGTCAAGGACCCGCAGCAGTCCGAGCAGCGCCATCGAGTCCGCGCCGAGGTCCGTGAACGAGACGTTGGGGTCCAACTGGTCCGGCTGGATGTCGAAGTAGCCGCCGACAATGGTGACGACCTCTTGGAGCAGTGGCTCCACGGTGCTCTCCTGGTGGTTGGTTCGGCGATCAGCGTTGGGGGCTTCGGACATCAGGTGGTTCCCGCCCGGCGGCGTGGCGCCCGAGGCGCGGTCGCCGAGGACTCCGCCCGGTCCGGGTCCAACCGGGCCGCCAGCTGATCGATCGTCGGATGCGTGAGGAGTTGGATCGCCGTCAGCGGCACGCCGAGTTCCTGCGCGATGCGCCGGGCGAGCCTGACCGCGAGCATCTCGTCGCCGCCCAGGTCGAGGATGCTCACGTCGTAACGGTCGACCTCGGTCCTCAGTGCCTCGGACCAGATCTTTGCCAGCGCCCTCTTCAGCTCCTCGCCGCCCAGCCGCCGGGGAGCGACCACGGCGGGCCGCACCGGCTCCGGGCCGGCCCACTGCTGCTGGATGCGGCGCTCCAGCTCGGTGCCGGAGACCGCGAGCCGGGACGGCGCGTCGTGACGCAGTACGAGGTCGAGGACGTCGACGCCCTGCTCCGCCGAGAGCGCCTCGCAGTTGACGGCGACCAGTCCGCCCGTGCCCGAGGACCGGGCGTCGAGGAAGCGGCCGGCGGCCGCGTCGCCCGCGTCCCCGGTACCGCCCAGCAGCGAGGCCAGGGAGGACATCATGATGCCGAAGTCGGCCGGTGCTTCGGCGAAGACCTCGTCCAGCACCAGCGCTCCGCGGACCCTCGGGGCGAGGATCTCCCGCCAGGCGGCCCGGTCGGTACGGTCGATCCGGCGGTTCGCCCGGTCGAGCGGCACGCCGGCACAGTGGAACCAGCCGTCGATCCGGCCGAACCGGTGCTGCGCGCCGGCGACCAGCTCCCGCATCGCCTGCGCGTCGGTGACGTCGGCGGCTGCCGCCATGACGGTTCCGCCGAGCCGTTCGACGGCGCGGACGACCTCGATCTTCCGGCTGACCGGATCGGCGGCTCCGTGCTCGGCGATCCACCGGTCGAACGCGTCCGCGGGCGGGAGGGGGGTCCGGCCGGTGAGCACCAGCCTGGCCCCGGCGACGCGGGCCAGGTGGCCGGCGACGGCCAGGCCCGTCCGCCCGAGACCGCCGGTGACGAGGTACACACCGCCGCGCCGCAGCCGGCTCGTCGGCTCGAGGTGGCCGGGGTCGGCCGCCACGGGGACGAAGTGCCGTGTCCAGCGCTGCCCGTGCCGGAACGCGACGGGGGTCGCGGTCGGGGCGGCGACCTCCGCGAGGAGGGCTTCCGGCGCGACGGCGGCCGTGCCGATGTCGATGCCCCGGCAGCGCAGCCCGGCGAATTCCCGAGCCATGACGGTCAGCGCGGCATCGGTCATCGCGGCGGCCGGCGCGACGGCCTCGGCGCCCGTGATGTCGTGCACGTCGCGGGCCACGACCGCGACGTGTCCGCCTGCACCGCCGCGGCCGAACTGCCGGGCGATGTCGAGTACGGAGAACAGCCCGAGGTCGCAGGCACGGTCCAGGTCGTCGGTCGCGTCGCTCCCCGGAGCGATGTCGAGCGACCACAGGTGCACAACCCGCTCGGGGGTCAGCCCGTCGGCGGCGAGCGCGGCGAACAGCCGCTCGTAGTCGCCGGGGTCCGCGGGATCGACGGCGAAGCCGGCGTCGACGCGGCTGAAAGCATCGCCGGGACGCACCAGGACCACGGCGGCTCCGCGTGCGCGCAGGGCGCCTGCCAGCAAGTCGCCGACTCCACCGGAATCCGCGAACACCAGCCACGGGCCGGCGGGCAGCGTTTGGGCCGCGTGCGCGCCGGCCGCCGGACCGAGGCGCTGCCACGACTGCGTGTAGAGCGACTCGGCCGGGTTCTGGGCGCGGGCCGGTTCCTCGGCCAGAGCGCGGGCCGGTTCCTTGGCAAGAGCGCGGGCCGGTTCTGCGGCGGAGATCCTGGCCGGTTCCGCGGCGGAGGTCCTGGCCGGTTCCGCGGCGGAGGTCCTGGCCGGTTCCGCGGCGGAGGTCCTGGCCGGTTCCGGGGCGGAGGCGGTGGGCGGCTCAAGGCGGAGGAAGGTGCGGTTCAGCGGCTGCACCGGCAGCGGGACGCGGCGGGGGCGCCCGCCGGACCAGGCCGACCAGTTGACCGGCACGCCCCCGGTCCACAGGCGTGCCGCGGCGGTCAGCAGCCGGGTCACGGGCGGCAGCCCCTGTTCGGCGTCGAGGCCGAGATCCGCGGGCAGCACGCCGGGCGGGGTCCCGATGGCCAGCACGACCGCACCGTCGCCGGACCGGCCCGCGAACGCCTCGGCGAGTCGGCCGCCCTCCCACACGTCCCGGGTCCAGTGCAGCGGGTCGAGCGCCCGTGCCTGCGGCAGTTCGCCGCCGACGAAGGCCGACAGGACGGGGATCCTCGGCGCCCTCGGCCGCACCTCGGGCGGGCCGTCGAGCAGCCCGGCCCGCCAGGACAGCAGCGCCAGTGCGTCGTCGGGGTCGAGGACACCGGCGAAGCAGGCCGCGAGGACCTCGCCGGCCCCTTCTCCCCCGGCCGCCTCCGGCCGGACGCCGGACTCCGTCCACAGCGTCGCGAGCACCTGACCAGCCGTCACCTGCGCCGTGGGCGGCTCGCCGGGGTCGATGTCGGCAGCCCCGGTGAACCGCTCCGCCGCGTCGGCGACTGCGGGCAGCTGCGCGGCCAACGCCTGGAACTCCTCGGCCGTGACGTCGCCGAACAGGAGGGAGACGGCCGGGGTGGTCTCCGCCGCCGTTCGGCCCGCGGCCTTCCCTTCGGCCAGCGCGCGCAATCCGGCCGCGGCGGCGACGTGCCCGTCCGCGGCGACGGCGTAGCGGTGGGGGAAGCCGCGCCGGCCCTCCCGCAGCGTGTAGGCCACGTCGGCGAGGTCGGGGGCGTCCGCCTGCTCCAGCGCGTCGGCCAACCGTCCGGCCAGCTCCCGCAGCGCCGTGTCGCTCCTGGCGCTCACCGCGAGCAGCTGCGGACCGCCGGCGGCGGCCGGCCGGTCGGGCAGCGGGGGTGCCTCCTCGAGGACGACATGGGCGTTGGTGCCGCCGACGCCGAACGAGCTGACACCGGCCCGCCGGGGGGTTTCTCCCGCAGGCCAGGCCATCGGCAGGGTGTTGATGTAGAACGGGCTGCCGACCAGGTCGATCCGGGGATTGGGCCGGGTGAAGCCCGGGTGGCCCGGGATCTCCCGGTGCCGCAGCGCCAGCACCGTCTTGATGAGACCGGTGATCCCCGCCGCGGCGGCGAGGTGCCCGACGTTCGCCTTGGCCGAGCCCAGGGCGCACTGGCCCGGCCGGGCGCCGCCCTCGACGAAGGCCTCGTTCAGCGCGTCGAACTCGATGGGGTCGCCCAGGACCGTGGCGGTCCCGTGGGCTTCGACATAGGTGATGGTGTCGCTGTCCACCTCGGCGACCGCCTGCGCCTCGGCGATCACCGCGCGCTGCCCATCGATGCTCGGGGCCGTGTAGCCGATCTTGTCGGAACCGTCGTTGTTGATCGCCGAGCCCTTCACCACGGCAAGGATCTGATCGCCGTCCTCGATCGCCTCGGCCAGCCGTTTCAGGGCGACCAGGCCCACCCCGTCGCCGAAGGTCGTGCCCGCCCCGTCGGCGTCGAACGGACGGCACCGCCCGTCCGGGGAGAACATCATCCCCTCGCTGAAGACGTAGCCCGGGTAGGGGTTGGCGATCACCGAGACGCCACCGGCCAGGGCGACGTCGCACTCACCCGCGAGCAGGCTCTGCACCGCGATGTGCACCGCGACCAGCGACGTCGAACAGGCGGTCTGCACATTGACGCTCGGCCCCTTGAGACCGAGCTTGTAGGAGATCCTGGTGGTCAGGTAGTCCTTGTCGTTGGCGATCATGAGCTCGGTGCCGGTGTAGCCCAGCGGGTCGCAGGAGCGGGCCACGACGTTGGTCAGGTACGTGTTCATCGACGCGCCGGCGAAAACTCCGATGGCCTGATCGCCCGCTCCACCGGAGTAGCCGATGGTCTCGAGCAGTTCCCAGGCGACCTCGAGCAGGATCCGCTGCTGGGGATCGAGCAGGCGCGCTTCGCGCCGGGTGAAGCCGAAGAACTCGTGGTCGAAGTCGAACGCGTCCGGCAGGTGCGCAGCCCGCCCGACATAACCGGGATCGCGCAGTACCTGCTCCGGCACCCCGGCGGCCACGAGTTCGGCGTCGGTGTACGTGGTCAGCATGTCGTCCCCGGCGCGCAGCCGGCTCCAGAACCGTGCCAGATCAGGAGCGCCGGGGAACCGGCCGCACATCCCGATCACGGCCACATCGTTCGCCCGGGGCGCCGGGCCGAACGTGTCGATGTCAGACATCCCTACCTCCATCGGCATCCGGGCGGTGGCGCTCTCGCGCGCGCAGCCGCGCGCTGCGGGCCGTTCCCTCCGCCAGCTGCACCCGCCGGCTCGTCGCCCGGCCCCGGCCGGTGCCCGCACCCTCCGCGGCGACGGTCCGGGCCAGGCGCCGGGCCAGGCTGGCCACAGTCGGGTAGCGGAACAGCTCGGGCACCTTCAGCGGCCCGTCCGCGGCCTCGTCGGCGAGCTGCTCGTGGACCTGCATCAGGAGCATGGAGTTGCCGCCGAGATCGAAGAAGTTGTCGTCGCGTCCGATGCCCTCGCGTCCGAGCACCTGCTGCCAGACGGCCGTGACCCGCCGTTCACGGGCGCCGAAGGCGGCGCCGCCGCCGGGCTCGGTCTGCGGGGCCGCGCCGCCGGCCCGGCGCACCGGTGCGGTGCGCCGGTCGACCTCGGTCGCCATCGGCAGTTCGGCCACACTGCGGCCGGGGTCCGCGACGGCGGCCCGCAGCAGCGCCAGGTAGTTCCGGCTCGCCCCACGGGCCGCCGGGGTGGGGAAGACGGACTTGCGGTGCTTGAGCACCCCGACGAGCCGGTCGCCGTCGTGCACGACCTCCAGCACGAGCTCGAGCTGGTCGTCCTGCTGGTCCAGCCGGTACGGCACCGCGGTCAGCCCGGCCCAGGCGACCGGGGCGGCGCCGTCGTCGGCCACGTACAGGCCCGCCTGCGCCGGGTACCGGCTGGGCTTCTGATAACTGAACATCGCCTGGAAGACCGGGTTGCGGCCGTCCAGCCGGCGCGGTGCCAGCTCGCTGACGAGCAGCTCGAACGGGTAGTCCTGGTGCTCGAGCGCCTCCACGACGGTGCGGCGCGTCCGGGCGAGCTGCTCCCGGAAGGACACCGCGGCGCCCAGATCGGCGCGCAGCACGACGGGATTGACGAAGTTTCCGACGCACTCGGCCAGCGCCGTGTCGGTCCGGCCCGAGACCGGGGTTCCCACCAGCACGTCCCGCTGTCCGGAGTATCGGCCGACCAGGACCTGGAAGACCGACAGCAGCACGGCGTAGGGCGTGACCCCTTCCTGCTTGGCCAGCGCGAACACGCCCTGGGCGAGCTCGGCGGGGAAGGGGAACACCACCGATCCGCCGTCGTCGGCGTCCGCCGGGTCGGGATCGAACCGGGGCCATTCGGTCGGCTCGGGCTGACCGGAGAGCTGGTCGTGCCAGTAGGCGCGTGCCCTGCCGCCCCTCTCGCCGCCGATCAGGTCCCGCTGGTACGCGACGAAGTCGCTGTAGGGGACGTTGCGTCCGGGCAGCTGCGACGGACGCCGTTCGACCTCCGCGAGGTACAGCTGCTCGAGCTCCTCCAGGATCACGCCGAGCGACCAGAAGTCGCACACGATGTGATGGACGGCCAGCAGGACGACGGCCTCCCCCGGTGCCACCGGGTACACCCGGACCCGGACGGGGGATCCGGACATGAGGTCGAAGGGCTCGCGGTAGGCGCTGCGCACCGCGTCCTCGAGCTGCTGCTCGCTCCACCGACGGGCGTCCAGCTCCGCGAAGTCCGGATCGAGCCACCCGTGCACCGTCTGGCGGCCCGCGGCGTCCTCCTTGCCGCCCGTGCCCACACGGCCGAAGGTGGTGCGCAGGGCCGCGTGCCGCCCGACGAGCGACCGGACCGCGCCGCGGAACGCGGCGGAGTCGAACCCGTCGGTGAACCGGACGGTGAAGGCGACGTTGTAGGACGCGCTGTCCGGGTCCATCTGATGCAGCATCAGCAGCGAGCGCTGGCCGTACGAGAGGGGGTGATCGGTGCGCGCCTGAGCGGCACGTGACCGGAGCGCCGCCTCCAGCTTCTTCCGCATGTCGTAGTCGGTCATGAGCATCGCTCCTCGGTCGATCCGGCGGCGTCATGGTCGGCGAGCCAGGGCAGGAGCGCCTCGATCTGGTCCTCGGTCAGCGAGTCGACGGAGGCCAGGAGCCGTTCCGCCTCCTGCGGCGAGAACGGAGCCGCGTCGGCCGCGGAGGGGGCCTCGGCGGACGGGACCGCCGCTGCGGCCGCCGGCGTTTCGCGCGCCAGACGGTCGGCCAGCTCGTCGACGAGCAGACCCAGGGCCTTGCCTTCGAGCAGGCCGGTGAGCGGCAGGTCGATGTCCAGGTCGCGGAAGATCTGGCCGCGGACCTCGACCGCCACCAGCGAATCGAGCCCGGCCTCCTGCAGCGAGAGGTCCTCGTCGACGGCGGTCTCGGGCATGCCGAGCCGCGCGGCCAGCATGACCCGCAGGTAGTCGAGCACCAGCTCGCGGCGGCGTTCGGGCGTGGCTCCGAGCCAGTCCCGCCGCAGGCGCCTGACCGACTCCGCCCCGTCCTGGGCGGGCGTCCCGGTCTCCTCGTCCGCGGCGATCGACCGACCGCCGGGGAACCTGGCCAGGTAGCGGGACCAGTCCACGGAGAAGACGCCGTACCGGCCGCGGGGCGCGGCCAGGAGCCGGTCGAGTGCGGCGAAGGCCGGATCGGGCTCCAGCGGGGTGAACCCGCCGTCCAGGATCCGGTCCTGCAGGCGTCGGCTCAGCCGCGCCACCATGCCCGCCTCCCACGGTCCCCAGTTGATGCTCAGGGCGGGCAGCCCCAGGCCTCGCCGGTAGTCGGCGAGCCCGTCGAGGAAGGCGTTGGCGGCCGCGTAGTGAGCCTGCCCGGGCGCGCCGAGCAGAGCCGCCGTGGAGGAGAAGAGGATGAAGTGCTCCAGGTCGATGCCCAGGGTGGCGCGGTGCAGTTGCCAGCCGCCGGCCACCTTCGGGTCGAGCACCGCCTGGAAGCGGTCCCAGCTCAGCTGCGGCAGTACCGCGTCGTCGAGCACGCCGGCCGCGTGGACAACGCCCTTGAGGCCGCCCCACTCCCGCCCGGCGCGCTCGACCAGCTGGTTGACCGCGGCCTCGTCCGTCACGTCCAGGCCGACCAGGGTGACCTGCAGCCCCGACCGCTCCAGCTCGCGGACCTGCTCCTCCGTCCGCGCCTCGGGGGCGCGGCGCGAGGCGAGCACGACATGGCGCACCCCGTGCCGGGCCAGCCACGCCGCCGTCCGCAGGCCGAGCGCCCCGGTCCCTCCGGTGATCAGGTAGCACCCGTCCGCGCTGAGACGACCCGGAAGCGCCGCCGGCGTCGACTCGCGGCGCAGCGTGGGCCGGTGGACCCGGCCGTCCCGGATCGCGGCCTCCGCCGGCGCGTCGGCCGGGGCGAGCACGTCGGGGAGCATCCGCAGCGCGCGGGAGAGGTCCCGCGGGTCCACGTCGAGCAGCCGCACGCCCAGCTGGGGCGCTTCCAGCGCCGCGCTCCTGCCCAGGCCCCACAGCATCGACCCGTACGGGTCACAGGCCTCGGCGGGCTCGTGCACGGCCACCGCGCCGCGGGTGAGCAGCACCACGGAGCCGGGTGTCCAGCCCGCGCGCTCGGCGGCCCGCACGAGCGCGGGCAGGCTCCCACAGGCGGTTCGCGTCTCCTCTCCGGCCGGACCGAGTCCGTCAAGACCGAGGCAGTGCAGAATCCTCGCCGGCCCGGTGTCGCGGAAGAGCCGCGCCAGGCTCTCGGCGTCGGCGGGATCCAGGGCGTAGCGGTTCTCGTCGTGGCGGACGAAGCTCTCGCCCACCTCGGCGATCACGCACCGGCTTCCACGCGCCTGAAGTGCCGTGACCGCGTGGCGCCAGTGCCCCTGGCGGTCTGCCAGAACGATCCACGGTCCGGCCGCGGGCGACGCACCGTCGGTCGCCGGGCTCGGTTCCCATGCCTCGGCGTAGATCGCGGCCTCGGTCTTCGGCCGGGCCGGTTCGCCGCTCGGCGAACGGAAGGACACCGCCCGCAGCTCGAGGCCGAAGAGCTCGAGCAGCGGGTTGCCCTCGTGGTCGGTCAGCGAGACGTCGGCCACGGCCCGCGAGGGCTCGGCCACCCGGTGTCGAATGAGCGCCACACCGGATTGCGCCGCGTTCCCCGGCGCGTGGAACACGGCCCGCTCGATCCGGAACGGCAGCAGCACCCCGTCCTCGGGAGCCTTCCGGACGATCCGTGCCGCGATCGCCAGCTGGACGCAGGAGTCGAGCAGCGCCATCGTCCGCTCGCGCGCCGAGGAGGCCGCGAAGACGAGGTCGCCGGTGCTGTCCTCACCGGCGAGGCGCAGCTCCTCGATCCACTGGAACGCCGGGCCGAAGCGGAAGCCGGACGCCTCGAAAAGCGGGTACAGCTCCGCCGCGGAGACCGGGCGGCCGGCCCGGTAGCCGGACGGATCCGTCCACGGCCGAGGCGGCTCGGGATCGGCTCCGACCTGTTGTATCCGCCCCTCCGCGTGGACCTGCCAGGAGTCGTCGGAAAGCGGGGCGTCCTCGCGCACCAGACTGAGCGACTGAGCGACGAACCGGCGCTCCCCGGCCGGGGTGAGCACGAGCTGGACTCGCCGCCCGACCTCGCCGACCTCCAGAGCACGCGGGAACACCAGGTCCTCGACGACCGCCGCGGACTCGGCGGCCACCGCCTCCACCAGGCATGCCGTGTGGTAGGCGCCCGGCACGACGAGACGGCCTGCGATCTCGTGATCCGCCAGCACACGCGGGGCCTGCGCGGCCACCGTGGTCTCGTAGCGCCGCTGTGCGGAATGGGGCAGGGCGAGCCGGTTCAGCCCGGGCAGATCGCCGGCCGGTTCCGCGGCGGGCGCGGCGTCGGCGACGGTCGGCGCCGAGGTCGGCGCCTTCGTCTGTGCCGGCGCGATCCAGTGCCGGGTCCGGGCGAAGGGGTACAGGGGGGCGGGCACCTTGCCCGCGCGCAACGGCGCGTAGTACTCCGCCCAGTCGACCGGTACCCCGGCCCGCTCCAGGCGGGCCAGGTGTACGAGGACCGTGGCGAGATCCGGGTTCCTGGGGGCCAGGCCCGGCAGCCAGACGACGTCGCCGCCGGACTGGGCGCGGCCCGAGGTGGTGAGCGTGCGGCCGGGACCCACCTCGAGGAAGAGCGTGCATCCCCCCTTGAGGAACCCGCCGATGCCGGAGGCGAACCTGACCGGCGAGGTGAGCTGGCGTCCCCAGTACTCCGGGCCGATCTCGTCGCCGGCCGCCCACGTGCCGGTGAGGTTCAGGGCCATCGGCACGCTCGGCGGCCGGTGGGTGATCCGGCCCGCCGCCTCGACCAGGGCGGGAACGGCGGGGGCGACCAGGGACGAGTGGAAGGCGTGCGTCGTCTCCAGGGCGATCGTGTCCCAGCCCCGCTGCCGGAACGCACTCTCCAGCGCGCTCATCTCGGCGTCCGTGCCCGAGACGGTGATCCGTTCCGGCGCGTTGTACGCGGCGACCGCGGCCGAGCCGCCCTGTGCTTCGACCAGGCGCTCCAGCTCGGCCACGTCGGTACAGCCCACGGCGACCATCCGGCCGCTGCCGGGAACGGCCGCGAAGGCACGACCGCGTGCGGCCACCAGCTCGAGGCCTTCCTCGGGGCTGAACACCCCGGCCACGCAGGCGGCCGCGTACTCGCCCAGGCTGTGGCCGACGACCGCGTCCGGCCGCACCCCGCACGAGGCCCAGAACTCCGCCAGCGCGACCTGGAGGAGGAAGACCGCGGGCTGGAGCAGTTCGGCCCGCGCCTGTGCCGCCGGGTCGGCGAACACCTCCAGCGGACCGACTCCGGTGAGGCGGCGGAACAGCTCCGCATGCCGGTCCAGCGCCGCGCGGAATGCCGGGTGGTCGCGGTGGAGCTCGACGGCCATGCCGGCGTACTCGGAACTCTGTCCGGGGAAGAGGAACCCGATCGTCGGCTTGCCCCGCCCGGATTCGCCCGCGTCCGCCTGCCCGGTCCCGTCACGCAGCCACGACTCGATGCGCTCGGCCGCGGCCTGCTCGGAGTCGGCGAGCACACTGAGCCGGTGCCGCAGCGTGCGTCGTCCGGTGTGGCTGGTGCAGGCGAGGTCCGTCAGAGCCGCGCCGGGCTCGCGCAGCCGACTCGCCCACTGCCCCGCCAGGGACTGCAGCGCCTCTGCGCTCTTCGCGCTGATCGTGATGAGCTCGGGTCCCGGACGCCGGTCCGTCGGCGTGCGTTCCGGCGCCTGCTCGAGTACGGCGAAGGCATTGGTGCCGCCGATACCAAGGGAGTTGACCGCCGCCCGGCGCGGGGATCCGGGCAGGGGCAGTGGCTGCGCGTTGACGAACAGGCCCGACTCGTCGAGCTTCAGCCGGGGGCTCGGCGCCGTGAAGTACGGGCTCGGTGGGATCTGGCCCC
Organism: Streptomyces sp. NPDC020362; assembly: GCF_040642095.1. NCBI lineage: Bacteria > Bacillati > Actinomycetota > Actinomycetes > Kitasatosporales > Streptomycetaceae > Streptomyces > Streptomyces sp. NPDC020362. Next base: position 27,293 of record NZ_JBFAET010000026.1, on the reverse strand, counting down.
GGTGCAGGGCCAGCGCGGCCTTGATCAGACCGGCGATGCCCGACGCCGCCTCCATGTGCCCGATCAGTGCCTTCACCGAGCCGATGGCGCAGGGAGCGTCGTGGCCGAACAGCTTCTTCAGCGCTGCGATCTCGGTGGGGTCGCCGAGCGGCACACCGGTGCCGTGCGCCTCGATGTAACCGATCGTGGCGGGGTCGACGCCGGAGACGGCGAGCGCCTGACGCATCGCGTCCAGCTGGCCCGGCAGGCTGGCTGCGCCGTAACTCGCCTTGCCGCCCCCGTCGTTGTTGATCGCGGTGCCGAGGATGGTGGCGTAGACGGTGTCGCCGTCGCGCAGCGCGTCGGCGAGCGGCTTGAGGACGACGGCGCCCACGCCGCTGCCGAAGATCGTCCCCTGCGCGCTGGCATCGAACGGGCGGCAGCGGCCGTCCGGCGACAGGATGCCGCCCCGGCGGTGCCAGTAGCCGGCGGCGGCGGGAAGCCGGATGTTCACGCCGCCGGCCAGCGCCGCGTCGCACTCGCCGCGCAGCAGGCTCTGACAGGCGAGGTGCACCGCGACCAGCGAGGTGGAGCAGGCCGTCTGCACCGTCAGACTGGGCCCGGTCAGATTGAGCTTGTACGACACCCGGGTGGCGAGAAAGTCCTTGTCGGAGCCGAGCTGCTCGAGCGAGGCCGTGGGGTCGGCCAACGGCCCGGCGTTGTCCAGCACTTCGGGGAGATAGCTGGTGAGGACTCCGCCGCTGCCGGCGAAGACCCCGACCGAGGAGCCGGCCCCGGCCGACGAGCGCAGGCCCGCGTTCTCGAGTGCGTGCCAGCACGTCTCCAGGAAGACGCGCTGCTGCGGGTCCATGACGGCGGCCTCGCGGCCCGAGATGTCGAAGAAGGCCGCGTCGAAGAGGTCGATGTCGTCGATCGAGGCGGTCGCCTTGACGTAGTCGGGGTCCTTGAGCCACTTCGGGTCCACACCGCCGCGGAGCAGTTCCTCGTCGCCGACGTCGCGGATCGCCTCGCGTCCGGCCAGGATCGCGTCCCAGAACTCGTCCACGTCCGCGGCTCCGGGGAAACGCGCGGCCATGCCGATGATGGCGATCGGCTCCCCGCCGGGCTGCTGCCGGCTCACGACGGCTCGCCCGCACCGAGCCGGGGCCCGCTGACCGGGTCGTACGCCTGCAGGAGATCACCGACCGTGCGCACGCTGGTGAAGGGCACCTCGTCGGAGAACGGGTCGATCTCCAGCTCCATCTCCAGGACGGCGACGAGCCGGGCGAGGCTCAGCGACGTCAGACCGAGCTGATCGACGAGCAACTGATCCTCATCCAGGTGCTCGACCGGCCCGGCCACCTCGTTAACGATCTCGAGCAGCACGGCCTCGACCGTCTCTCGCCTGTTCATGCGAATCGAACTCCCGTTCAGGTTTGCCTGGTCCCCGTGGTCGGGGTCAGCAGGTGTAGCCGCCGTCGACGGTGATGGTCTGGCCGGTGATGAAGCCCGCCGAAGGCGAGGAGAGGAATCGGATGACGCCGAGCACGTCCTCCACCGAGCCGAGCCGGCCCAGGGGTGTTCGACGCACGATGCGGCGCAGTTGGTCAGGGCTGATGCCTGCGGTCATGTCGCTGTCGAAATAGCCGGGGGCGACGCTGACCACGCGGACCCCGGCCGGGCCGACCTCCCGGGCCAGACCTCGGGTCAGCCCGTCGAGCGCCGCCTTCGCAGCGCCGTACACCGCGACACCGGTCTGCCCGCGCAACGCGTTGATCGACGACAAGTTGATCACCAGACCGTCCCGGCGGGCCAGCATCGGCTTGAGACAGGCGCGGGTGAGCAGGACCGGAAGCGTCAGGTTGGTCCGCAGCGCGGCGTCGATCGCCGCCGGGGAGGTCAACGTCAGCAGGCCCTCGAGCCCGACCGCGGCGTTGTTCACCAGCACGTCGATGCGGTGGTGGCGGCGGGCTGCCGCGCGGACGAACTCCTCGACCGCCGAGGCGTCCGTTCCGTCGACCGCGGACCAGAAGAGCGCGTCAGGTTCGCTCGACTCGCGCAGCGCGGCCAGTTCGGCGGATTCGGAACGGCTGAAGGTCTCCACCCGGTAACCGCGGTCCAGGAAGTCCGTCACGAGCGCCAGCCCGAGACCGCGGCTGCCGCCGCTGACTACCGCCACCGGACGCTGATCTGCAGCACCGTTCATGCCAGACCTCCCCTTCGCTTGAACCGCTCGCCGTGCAACGGCACGTCCGAGACAGTGATGACCGCCGGAACCTTGTGCGGCGGAAGCTTCTCGGCGCAGAACCGACGCAGCCGTCGGCTCAGCGCCCGCCGCTCCTCCGCCTCGACCAGCTCCACCGTGGCCACGACGACGTTCCCGGTGACGGCGTTCGAGCGTCCGCTCACCACGACGTCCCTGACGTTGCCCGCCCGCAGCAGCACGTTCTCGACCTCGGCGGGGGACACCTTCTCGCCGCCGACGTTCACCAGCGCCGAGAGCCGCCCGAGCACGCGCAGCGAACCGTCCTCGGCCACCTCGACCGCGTCCCCGGTGTTGAGCCACCCGTCGTCGTCGAACGGGCTGGGCGCATTGAGATACCCGAGCATGCTGCTCGGCGACTTGATCCAGAGCACCCCGTCGCGCACGGCCGTGCTGAACCCGTGCCCTCCGACGTCCATCTGCAGTGACTCCGACGAGACGGACCGCGTGGGCAGGATGCCGGTCTCGGTGAGGCCGTAGGTCTGCTTGAACTGCACCTGAGGGAACACCTCGGACGCGTGCGCGAGGGTGACCTCGCGCATCGGCTCGGTGCCGTAGGTGACCAGCTCGAGCGAGGACAGGTCGTGATCCCGATGGGCGCCGGAGAGCAGCAGCATGTTGAGGAAGGTCGGCGTGGTCGGCAGCACCTGGACCCGGTGACGCTCGATGGCCTCGCACGCGTGCTTCGGGGTGCGTCGCGGCTCGGTGACCACCGTGCCGCCGCCGACGAGCGTGCGGAACAGCGTGTTGACTCCGCCGATGTGGTCGAGCGCCATGAACTGGAGCGTTCGCCGGGGACGGGACGACGCACGGAATCCGCCGAGCAGCCGCGGCAGCGAGAGCAGTGCCGCCTTGCTCTCCCCCGTCGAACCCGAGGAGAACAGCAGCAGGCCTGCCTCCCCGGAGTCGGCGAGCTTCGTCAGGAGCCCGGGCCGCGGCCCGTCCGGTGCCGTGATCGTCTCGACGGTCCACTCATCGGGACCGTCGAACTCGATGACCCGGGTCGCGTGCGCCGTCGCAATCCTGCGCGCCCGCTGTTCCTTCGGCGGATCGGCGGGGGCGAAGGGAACCACGACACCGCCCCGGACGGCCAGCGCCATGAAGAGCGCGACCACCGCCGGGGAGGCGTTCCCGACGACCGCCACGATCTCGCCCTCGGCCACCCCGAGCCGATCCAGCTCGGCCAGCCAGCCGGTGGTCCGCTCGGCGAGCTCGCCACGCGTGACCGTGCCGCCGTACCCGGCCATCGCCTCGGCTTCGGCCCGCTCCTGGAGTTGTGACAGCAGCCAGTCCATCGTGCCTTCTCCACCCCCGCTTGTCATGCGCCCGCTTCCTTCGCCCAGGCCACCCGGTGGCGACCCGAGCACGATCCCGCCGCCATCGTCATGAGCTCCTTCTCCTGCCCAGCGCGGGCCGGGGCGAGCTGCCGCCGGCACCGAGCTGAGCGGCGACATCCCCGATCGACTGCGCCTCGAAGATCGCCTGCAGGGTCAGCTCACAATTCAGGACGGCACGCACCCGGCTGATGACGATCATGGCGAGCAGCGAATCCCCGCCGAGATCGAAGAAGTTGTCGTCAAGGCCCGCCTGAGGCACGCCGACCACCTCGGCCACGATCTCGCACAGCTGCCGCACCCGGACGTCACCGGACATCGAGACGCTCTGGGCTGCGCCCGGCACGGTGCTCGACGACTTGATGCCCGGCAGTGCCTTGCGGTCCAGCCTGCCGTTGAGAGTGCTCGGGAACGTGTCGAGAACCTCCACCCGGTCGGGCAACAGCGCGGAGGGGAGTCTGCCGCGCAGGAATTCCCGAACGGTGGCGGGCGTCAGCCCGTCCCGGCCTTCGTCGCCGGGCGCGATGTACGCCACCAGTTGGGCCATGCGCGTGCCCGCATCGGTCACGATGACAGCGGCGTGCGCGACGGCAGGGTGCGCGAGCAGTGCAGCCTCCACCTCGGCCGGCTCCACGCGCAAGCCGCGGATCTTGGCCTGGTCGTCGAGGCGGCCCCAGAGCTCCAACTGCCCGTCAGGACGCAGCCTGCCCTTGTCACCGGTGCGATACATGCGCTGTCCCGGGACGCGGCTGAAGGGGTCGGCGACGAATCGGCTGCTGGTGTACGCGGGCTGTCCCGCATATCCCTGGGCCACGCCGGGTCCGCCGATGCAGATCTCGCCGACGAACATGGGCGGCAGCAGCTGGAGCTGGTCGTCGACGATGTAGATCTGGGACGTGCCGGCCGCGCGCCCGGCCACCTGCCGTGGCTGTTCGCGAATCTCCGCCGCGGTCGTCTCCACCGTGCACTCGGTGAGGCCGTACTTGTTGAACGCGAGCAGCCCGGGCTGGTCGTGCAGGCGCTGCCACAGCCGGTCGGACGCCTTCTCACCACCGATCACCAGGATCTTCGGCGGATGCGGGAGGGCCAGGAGTCCGTCGTCGACCAGGATCTCCATCTGGCTGCTGCTGCAGTCGAGTACGTCGATCGCCGTCTCAGGATCCCTGCCGCGGGCAAGGAGCCGGAGCGGATCCGTGCTCTCTGCTTCGTCGAGCAGCAGCAGCCGGTGCCCGAAGGCGATCATGCCGAGACACTGGTTGATGAATACGTCGCAGGTCAGGGAACTCAGCGCACCGACGTTCACCTGACGGCCTTCGGGCAGCCGTGCGTACATCGGCGCCAGTCGGGTGGTAGCGAGCGCGACCAGGCTCGCCTGCTCGACGACCACGCCCACCGGCTGCCCCGTGGCGCCCGAGGTGAAGACCACGTAGGCCGGAGCCGCGGCCGGGCGACGGACGACGCCACCGCCACGGACAGCATCCCCGTCCGCAGGCTTCGCCTCGTTCGCCAGGAGCACGGCCGTCGAAACGGTCTCCACCCCGGCGAAGGCCTCGTCCGCGATGAGCAGGGTGATGCCCGCCTCCTCGAGGAGCAGGCGGCGGCGGGCCTCCGGGTGCTGCGGATCCAGCAGCAGGAATGCGCCGCCCGCACACCAGGTGGCGAGCATCGCGACGATCAGATCGCTGCGCCTGGCCAGGCAGATCCCCACCATGGTGCCGGTCCGCACGCCGCGAGCCTGCAGGCCCAGGGCCATCGTCTGGGCCCGGCCATCCAGTTCGGCGAACGTGAGCCGTTCCCCATCCGCTACGACTGCCTCCCGCTCGGGTACGGTCGCGGCGGTCAGTTGGAACAGGTCCCACGCGGACGCGCACTCTGCGGGGGCACGGCCGTCCTGTGGTGCGCCGCTCGCGCCGAGCGCCAACGCTTCCGTCAGTGCGGCCCGGCCGACCACCGGGATACTCCCGAGCGTGGCACCGGGCGCCCGGCTGAGTGAGCACAGCAGACTTCCGTAAGCGTCGGCGAACCGCTGCATGGCCTCGTCGGAGAACCGCCGGCGGTTGTATTCGACGGTGACGGTGACGTCGCCTGCTCGCCGTTGTACGTCCAGTGACAGGTCGAACTGGAGCCCCGACAATTCCACGGCTTCGGGCATGGGCGTCACCTGGAGACCGTCCAGCGCCCATACGTCGCTCGGGTCGAGCGTGCCATAGCTGATGGCAGCCTGAAACAGGGGGTTGCGGTCGGCTTCCCGCTGCGGAGCCAGCGCCGCGACCACGGCCTCGAACGGCACGTCCTGGCAGTCGAGCGCGTCGTAAATCGTTTCGCTCACGACGCCGAGAAACTGATCGAAGGTCAGTGTCGGTGCCACTGTGCAGCGCAGCGCCACCGTATTGGAGAAGAACCCGATCGTTCCGAAGAGGTCCGGGTGCGGTCGGTTGAGCACCTGCGTGCCGACGGTGATGTCGCTCGCTCCCGCCCAACGCTGCAACAGAACGAAGTACACCGCGAGCATGCCTGCGAACGGAGTGACCGAGCGATCCCTGCAGAATGCTTCGAATTCCGCCATCGCGTTCTCCGGAAGAACGACGGGGAGCCGGCGACCGACGGTCCCGCTTTCCCCACCGTCCTCGGGCAACCGTGCCGGCTGAACACCCGCCAGCTGGCCGCGCCAGTAGTCCAGGCCGTCACGATCCACCTCGGGGCTTTTGCCTGCCGGGCAGAAGTCGGAGTACTGCGCGGCCGGCGTCGCGAAGGCAGGAGCGTTCGGGTCGGCGTATGCGGCACGGAGCTCGTCCGCGAATATCTGCGCGGAAACGTCGTCGGTGATGAGGTGATGGAAGACGATGACCACGAGATGCAGTCCGGACGATATCCGTATCGCACTCGTTCGCCAGAGCGGTCCCGACGCAATGTCAAACGGAAGCTCGAGCAGCCTTCCGGCTTCGGCATCCGCCCATGTCCGACGCTCGTCCGGCGAGTCCCCTTCGGCGTCGACGACATCGAGCAAGGGCTGTGCAGGGCCTTCGGCCGCGTCATGCACCACCTGGACGACTTCGCCGCCACGCTCCACAAACGCACTGCGCAACGCGTCATGCCGGTTGTGCAGCACCTCGAGCGCACGCTCGAGCCGGTCCACTGCAAGATCTCCGGCGACGGCGAGGGCGGTCCCCCAGACATCAGCCGAATTATCCGGTCGCAGGATCGACGCGAAGTACATCCTCCGCTGCGCGGACGTGGCGGGAACCACCCGCGAACGACGCTCGGTCGCGAGGCCACCACTACCCGGATCCGGCATGTCCTGCCAATTTTCGTGACGCATTCGAGGCACGAATGCCCTCCAACCGATCGGCCATGTCTACAGGGTGCAAAACGAGAGACCGAGATGAGCGGTCTGCCTGTGTCGGTGGTCGTCCTGCGGACCCGCTACAGCGGCAGACCGACGTGGTATTGCGACTGCCCGCAGGAACCTGCGGGCAGAGCCATCACGATCTCCGTCACCACGACACCGCCTGATCATAAGTGGCCCCATGCGTGTACCTGCATCTCCGTGCCACCTCGCTACCGACAAGTGAGCCGGCCCGGTGACATCGCCTCCTGACTGGGATAGCCGGGCCACCTGACCGCAGTGATCAAAGCAGAGCCTTTCGCTCCCGGCAGGTGATCGCAGCACAGGGTCGACCCATGTCTCGCCAGCTAGACAGGGAGCACAACGCGGAGCGGCCGCCAGAAAGGCTTCGACTGACAACTATCAGGTACGGCGCAAAATATCGAAGGTGCCGGCCGGGTCGACACGTGGTATTCGAGAAAGAGCCGCGGATTGACGGCGCATAACACAACGGCCGTTTTTGAGACGGTTGATCGGTGCTGTCGTCGAGTGGTCATACTGTCGGGCGTGACGGAAAAACACCTCGCCCTGCGCAATGAGGAATTGGTGGCACTTACGGAGGGGCTGGGAAATCTGTTCGCCCGGCCCGAGCCGCGGGAGGTGTTCGCGGACCTGATGGACGGCCTGTTGGCAGGATTGGGCCGGGTGAACGGGTGGACTCTGGCGGCACGGGCGGGGCACGCCACGCCGCACCGGGTGCAGAAGTTCCTGAATGCCGCCTCCTGGTCGGCCGACGCGCTGCGGGACCGGGTGCGCGAGTACGTGCTGGCCGAGCTCGGCGACCCGGGGGCGACGCTGGTGCTGGACGACATCCAGGTGCAGAAGAAGGGGACCCGGTCGGCCGGGGTCGCCCGCCAGTACTGCTACCTGACGAAGGATGTGCGCAACTGCCAGGTGATGGTGATGCTCACCTACGCGACCGCGGGCGGGCACGCGTTCATCGACCGGGCCCTGTACCTGCCCGAGTCGTGGGCCGACGACCGGGGCCGGTGCCGGGCGGCCGGAGTGCCCGACGAGGTCGCGTTCGCCACCAGGCCACAGCTCGGACTGCGGATGCTGGAGCGTGCGCTGGCCGCCCGGGCGCCGTTCTCCTGGGTGGCGGCAGACTCCGACTACGGGCGCGACCCACAGCTGCGGGCCTGGCTGCACGAGCGTGCCCTGCGCTACGTACTGGCCGTCCCCGTCGACCTGCCGCTGTCCGGGCCGCCGGGCACGGCCCGCCGGCCGAAGGCGGAGCGGGCCGCTGACCTGCTGCACTACGGCATCAGCCGGGACCGGTGGGCACGCCACTCGTGCGGCGAGGGCAGCAAGGGGCAGCAGTTCTACGACTGGTCCGCCTTCGAGGCGGAGGTCCCGGGGCAGGCACCCGCGGCCGGGTTCGCCCACTGGCTGCTGGTCCGCCGGTCCACCGAGAAGAAGCAGCTGACCGGCGGCCCGTTCGACTACGAGTACGCCTTCTTCCTGGTCCACGCGCCCGTCGTCACCCCGGTCCCGGAGATGATCTCCCGGGCCGGGGTGACGTGGCAGGTCGAGGAGGACAACCGCGAGGGAGAGCATCTGGTGGGCCTGGGCGGCTACCAGGTCCGCACCTGGACCGCCTGGCACCGGAACGTCACCTGCGCGATGCTCGCGCTGGCCTTCCTCGTCGTCCAACGAGCCCGGCACTCCCGGCCCGAGCCCTTGCAGGCCGACGCGGGGAGAGCGGAGGGAACCGCCCCGGCCGCAGCGTGCGCCGAGAGGACCGGCTGACTTCGCCGTCCACCCCTGCCCGCGCCGTCCTGCCCCCCATCACGGCAACGCCTGTGGGCCCCAGCAGTGCCGGCGGCGCATCGAATACCGGACGGTGCCGCCGTCGCCCACTATCACCACTGCGGCTACCTGCTCCCGCCCTGATCCGCCCCCCGGAAGTACTGCGTTCAATTGCTTACACAGCATCAAGATCTGCTGCTGTAGTACGTGTTCATTACCTTCGGTGATCGATACGATCGGCGACGATCAAGGGCTACATGGAACGTGTCCAGGGGGAAACTGATGCGTACAAATGTCACCTCGGCCAGGCACCGCAGCACAGCCGTGCAGCAGATGGCAGCGGCAGGTCTCGCACGGCCACAGCGGAGCTCGGGCGTCCAGCTCCACAAGTCCGGCCTGCTGTTCACGGCCAATCAGAGCTTCAGCACCTGGGAGCAGCTCGGCTCCGAGCTGTTCTCCTTCGCCGATTCCTCCGCCTGGTGGATCGCGGACTGGCTGGTCTACGGGGAGTCCACGTTCCATGACCGTTACGAGGAAGCCATCAGGCGAACGTCCCTCAGCTACCAGACCCTTCGCAACTACACCTGGGTCGCACGCAGGTTTCCGCTGAACCGCAGGCGGCAGGGCCTGAGCTTCAGCCACCACCTCGAGGTCGTGGCGCTCGAGCAACCGGAGCAGGACTACTGGCTGCGGAAGGCGGAAGAACTGAGCTGGAGCAGGAACAAGCTGCGCCAGCACGTCCGCAGCAGTCTGCTCATACGGCAGGGCGAGCTGACGCGGCCGGACACCGAGGACGAGGCAGACGGCGTAGACGCCGCAGCGGCCGGGCCCGCGTCGACGCCAGTCATCCTCAACGCCACCTCCGCGCCCGAAGCACGCCCGCTGAATCTTCAGTTCTCGGCCGAGGACCTGGCGCGGCTGGAGAGGGCCGCCAGGAGGGACAGCGAGTCGATCGAGACCTGGGCGGCGAAGATCGTGCGGCGCGCCCTTGCCCGTTCCTGACGGGGCAGCCGCGCCGGGAGGCCTCCCGGCGCGGCCGTGCCCGCTCCGGTCCGGCCGCGCCGCAGTCCGAAGAGCCCCCCCCCATAAGGCCAAAGGCAGTCGGCTGTCCGGCCGTCCGCCGCAAGGACGCCCCCGTCCGCTGCTGGACCTGGCCGAATCGGCGTCGGCCTTTTCGCCATCGCGCTCTGAACTCAGGCACAGACCTTCACCATCCGGCGGATCGAGTCGGTGACCCGGTCTGCGCACGAGGACAGATAGAAATGGCCGCCCGGGAACAGTTCCGATCCAAAGCCGCCGGCGGTGAACTGCGCCCAGGCCAAGGCGTCGTCGACCGGCACGAGGGGATCGTTGTCGCCGACCATCGCCATGACCGGGCAGGCAAGGGGCCGCGTCGCCGGTGCCGACTCTGCGTACGCGGTCAAGGCCGCGTAATCCGCGCGCACGGCGGGCAGGATCATCCGCACCAGCTCCGCGTTGCCGAGCAGGCCGCCTTCGGTGCCGTCCAGCCGGTGCAGCTCCGCCAGAACAGCGGCGTCGTCCCACAGGTGGACCGGATCGGGACGCAGTCGGGATGGCGCCCGGCACCCGGAGACGATCAGGGCGGCAGGACCGGCAAGCGGCCCTGGCTCCAGGCGCCGGGCGACCTCGTAGGCGACTACGGCGCCCAGGCTGTGTCCGAACAGCACCAGTGGGCCGAGCCCGTCCTCCTCCCGGTCGGCGAGTGCCGCAGCCACCCCGTCGGCCAAATCGGCGATCGACCGGGCCGACGGTTCGGCCAGCCTGTCCTGACGGCCGGGGTACTGGACGGCGAGCGTCTCGACTGCGGGCGAGAGCCGCTGGGAGAGCGGGAGGTAGAAGCTCGCCGCGCCGCCCGCGTGTGGAAAGCACAGCAGCCTGGCTGCTCCAGCCCGGGCATCTCGGTAGCGGCGGAGCCACACGTCGGTCCGCACGGCGCTCGCGCTCATCGCCGCCTGTCTTCGTGTCGGCGGTGATTCCGGCGGCGCGCAGCCGTCGCATTCTGCGTTCGAGTGCTTGCGGCTCGTTCGCCGGAGGAACGGCGTTCACCGTCCGGCTGGAGAACCTGGGCGAGTGAGGAGATCGTCGGGTGGGCGAAGAAGGCGGTCAGCGGGATGTCGATGCCGTGCCGGTCGCGCAGTTCCTGGCGTACCCGTACGACCAGCAGTGATGTGGTGCCGACGTCGAAGATGTTCTCCGTGACGCTGACCCGGGAGACGCCCAGCACCTCGCACCACAGCTCGTGCAGCAGATCCTGAACAGGTCCCTTCGGGGGGACGTGGTCCGTACTCGATGTCTGTTGCCGGGCGATGCTCTTCAGGGCGTTCCGATCGGTCTTCCCGTTCGGGGTCAGGGGGAACGCCGGCAAGGTCAGGACGCGGCTCGGCACCATGTGGTCGGGCAGGCTCTGCCGCAGCGCTGCCCGCGTTCTGTGCTTCAGAACGCGCAGCAGAGCACCCTGCCTCGGGTCGTTGCTGAGCGGCCCGTCGATCGCCGGCCGATGGTGCAGGAACCGCGCCTGCGGCCCGTCCGCGTGGCTGTGGCGGACGAACGTCGTCCGAACGCGCCCGTGCTCCGGGAACCGCGAGGACCAGGCGTGGTGCGACTGCCGGCCGTAGCGGGCAGCCAGCTCATCGAGTTCCTCCGGCGAGCACGAGGGGAGGAGTACGTCGTCGTCCGCCACGAGCTCGACGAAGCGGGCTACGCGGGCGTTCGGGATGCCATCGACGACGACGGCATCCGCGTGCGACGCGCTGAGCATCCTTTCCAGACCGGCGAGACCGCCGATCTCCTCCCAGGCGTAGCACTCGCGGGGCTCCGTTCGATCCGGTGTCCCGCCGCCCATCTCGAGCAGGACGTCGTAACGGAAGCGCGTCATCTCGTTGTCGTACCCGGACGTCTTGAGCGACACCTGGATGCCGGTCACCGCCGGCAGCGCGTCCTGCAGTGCCGCGAAGTACCCGGGGTCGATGAGCAGTTCGTCCTCTTCCAGCGCGTGTCGGGCGGCGAGGGTGCGCAGTTCCGCGGGCCGGATCCGCTCGTCCGCCCGCAGAACGCTGGCGTGGAAGGCTTCCGTCAAGCGCAGGCTTCGCAGGTCACCGACGAAGATGTGGCCGCCCGGAACAACGATCTTGCTTGCCTCGGTCAGCACCTCCGTGAGGTAGTCCCGGCCGGGAAAATACTGGGCGACGGAGTTGAGCACCACGCAGTCGAAGAGCTCCCCGGCCGTCACCTTGCTGATCTCCGTGGCAGTCGCCGTGGCCAGCCGCACCCGATCGGCGATCCCCCGCCGAACCACCGCGTCCCGCACCTCCCCGATGGCCTTCGCGGAGAAGTCGACACCCAGGTAGCCGTCGGTCGCGGGGGCGAGCCGTAGCAGCAGCGAGCCGGTGCCGCAGCCGATCTCCGCGATGGTGCGGGCACCCGTGCCCGAGATCCGCGCGGCGGTCTGCGCCACCCCGTCCTGTCTGTCCGCCGCGGGCAACAACTGCGTGGTGCAGCTGCTCTGCCGGCCCTTCAGATCGAAGTCGTCCTCCGCGGCGGGCCCGTCCTCGGCGTGGGTGTTCTCCCAGATGGTGGGCCGGACGTCCGTGGTGTCACCGGCCTGCTCCGGCACGCTCCGAGGCGTCACGAAGGTGACCAACTGGTCCTCTCCTGCGGCGGTCGGCACGGCCAGCGTGCAGGCGTCGCGGACCCCGGGGCAGGCCCGGGCCGCAGCATCGACGTCCCCGCACTCCACGCGGTGCCCACGGATCTTCACCTGGTCGTCGAGACGCCCCAGGTACTCGAGGCTTCCGTCGGACCGCCACCTGACGAGGTCCCCGGTGCGGTATACCGGCACCCCTTGGAGCTCGGTGAACCGCTGCGCGGTCAGTTCGGGTCGACCGAGGTAGCCGAGTGCGAGACCCGCACCACTGATGCACAGCTCGCCCGGCACCCCCATGGGGGCCTGCCGACCGGCGGCGTCGGTGACGAACAGGCCGGTGTTCGCAATCGGCCGCCCGAGTCCGGTGACGGTGTCCAGCCGCCGCAGCACGGCACGCGTCGACCAGATGGTGGTCTCCGTCGGTCCGTAGAGGTTGTGGACCTCGGGTCCCAACGCGGTCAGCGCCTGGGCGAGCGAGTGCGGAAGGTGCTCTCCGCCGCTCCATATCTGCCTCAGCGCAGGCGGCGCGACGGCTTGGGAGGCGGTGTAGAGCTTCCAGGTCGCCGGGGTGGCCTGCACCACGGTGATCTCCTCGTCGGAGAGCAGCCGATGCAGCCGTTCCGGGTCGCCCCCGACCCCCGGCGGTCCCATGACCAGCGTTCCTCCGGTCAGCAGCGGGAGCCAGAGCTCCAGTCCCGCGATGTCGAAGGAGAGCGATGTCAGCGCGAGCATCCGGTCACCCGCGTCGAAACCTGTCTCGCGCGCGAAGTCGTCCAGCAGGTTCCCGAGGCTCGTGTGCCTGACCAACACCCCCTTGGGGTTGCCGGTCGAACCGGAGGTGTAGATCACGTAAGCCACGCTGTCGCCGTCCGGCGCAGGAACCGGCTGATCGGCCGGGGCGGCGGACATCGGCTCGTCCAGCAGGAGCAGCTCGGCACCCGCGGGCACCGGGATGCGGTCCGCGAGGTCATGCGTGCTCATGAGGACCTTGATGCCCGCGTCACACGTCATGTGCTCCAGCCGGGCGCGGGGGTACGCCGGATCAAGAGGGACGTAGGCGCCTCCTGCAATCCAGACGCCGAGCAGGCCTGCGGGCAGGTCGCGGCCGCGGGGAAGCGCGACGCCGACCAGATCGCCCGGCCGCAGCCCGCGTGCCGCCAGCTCCGCACCGATCGCCGCTGCTCGCTCGACGAACTGGGCATAGGTGTAGGCACCGTCCGCCGCTCTCACCGCCACGGCGTCCGGTCGTCGATGCGCCGTCCTTGCAAGTCTGGCTGGCAGCGCACGGGAGTCGACCGGATGCGTGGGGCCGGTGCCGAGCCCGGCCAGCTCGGCCAGCTCCTCCGCATCGGACAGTTCGATGCTCTCGACGCGGACATCCGGGTCGGCGGCGACGACGTCCCACACCTGCCGCAGGTGCCGGCCGAATCGCTCCGCCGTGACCCGGTCGAAGAGATCGGTCGCATACTGCAGGCGGCAGTCGAGACCCTCGTCGCGGGGAGCCACCTCGAGCACCAGGTCGAACAGTGAGTTCTCGGTCCGGGCTCCGATCGTCTCGAGGCCGGCGTCCGGCAGGTCCATCGAGGGTTCGGGGCCGTTCTGGAACGCCAGCATCACCTGGACCAGCAGGTTGTGGGACAGGCTCCGCTCCGGCGCCATACCGTCGACGAGTTCCTCGAAGGGGACGTCCTGGCGTGCGGCAGCCGTGAGGGACGCTTCCCGGGTGCGCTCGAGGTATGCGGCGAACGACGGGTCGCCACTCATGTCCGCCGGGATGACGAGGGTGTTCTCGAACGCGCCGATGAGCCGCTCGGTTTCGGCCGACGCGCGGCGGGCCGCCGGGGTGGCCACCAGCAGTCGCGCCTGCCCCGACCAGATACGCAGGACCACCGAGAACGAAGCCAGCACCATCATCTCGAGGGTTGCGCCATGCTGCTGTGCCACGCTCTCCAGGTTGCGGACCAGCGAGGGCGGAACGCGCCAGGACGAGGACGCCCCGGCGAACGTCTGCACGGCCGGCCGAGGGCGATCGGCCGGCAGGTCGAGCACCGTGGGAAAGCCGGACAGATCGCTCAGGTGTGCCGTCCGCTGTTCGATGGCGTGCGGCGTCTTCGCCGCCTCGCGCTGCCCGACCACGTGGTCGACGTAGCTCATCGGCACCGCGGGGAGGGCCGGCACCGTGCCCAGCCTGTCCTGCCGGTACAGTTCCGCGACCTCGCGCAGGAAGATCCCCATGGACCGGGTGTCCGACACGATGTGGTGCAGCACGAACACCAGCACTGCGGTGTCACCGCTTCCTCGCACCAGGCCCACGCGCACCAGGGGAGCATCGGAGAGGCTGAAGGGCTCGCGGGCGAACCTCTCCACCTCGGCGAAGACCGAGGCGTCGTCGGACGCGTCGAGCGTCTGCACCGTGACTCGCGCCTCGTCCAGCACATGCTGGACGGGAACGCCGTCCTGGACGTCGAAGCGGGTCCGCAGCACCTCGTGCCGGCCGATCACGCCGTTGACGGCCCTTTCCAGTGCCCGCACGTCCAGCTCGCCGCGCACCGCGAACTGTGCGCGCAGGTTGTGCAGGGCGGTCCCCGGCACCAGCTGCTCGATGAACCAGAGCCGCTGCTGCGAGAAGGAGGTCGGGTTCGTGCGTGCGTCAGAAGTCATCGGTCGGCCTGCTTCCGGTTGAGTTCCGCCGGGTCGATCGCAGCGCAGTGATCCAGCAACGCCGGATGCAGGTAGGGAGTCCGCCCGAAGCTCCGCGGGGCCGTGTCGACCCGCAGCGCGAGGTCGTGCTCGGCGTAGGCGTCCCAGTCGATCTGCACGCCTCGTTGCCAGAGGTCTCCGACGGCCTGCAGGAACGACCAGCCCTCTGCGGCATCTTGATGGGTCGTCATGGCCAGGGTGGCGTCCACGGCAACGCCGCCACGCCGGGCCGCGTCGAGCAGCCTCGTCCCGCTGGTCAACTGGAGGTACACGGCCTCCGGGTACTCGGACACCACGGTGCGCACGGCCTCGTCGACGAGGCCGTGATCCTGGAGTTGCGCGCCCCAGTATCCGGGATCGGATGCCTCCTCGCCGGTCAGCCACGTTCCGGTGGCACAGGAGATCGTCGGCGTCGCGGGAGCCTGCAGCCTCACATCGCGCATCTGCCGGGTGAAGCGGACCGCAGCCTCCGCCTCGCCCGATGTGTCGGCCATGGCCCGGGCGCGCCAGCACACCGCTCGGGCCGAGTCCTCGAACGAGAGGACACCGCTCAGCTGAGCTGCGGTCAGCTCACCGACCCCCTCTCCCACGAGCAGGTCGGGGCTGATTCCCAGATCGGCGAGCAGCGCGTGCTGCCCGACGCCCAGCAGGTGCAGCACCGGCTGCAAAGCCTCTGTGGCGCTCGGCAGCTCACCGTGGAGGAACGCGGCGCGTACCGCCGCGAACATCTCGGGAGCCAGGGTGTGTTCCATGGCGGCGAGACCGTCGTCGACGGTCGATCGGAAGACCGGTTCCGCCTCGTAGAGCGCGAGCGCCGCCTTCGACGGCCTGACGTCCTCCCCCGGAAGCATGAAGACCAGTGCCGGCGGCGCTTCGGGAGCCATGCGGAACCGCTCCGGATCCGGCCAGCTCACGCCGGTCGTGCTGCCGTCCACAGGTATCAGCGCGGTTGCGCGGGCCTTCAGTTCGGGGCGGCCGGTGCGCAGTGTGTGGCCGATGTCCCGTCGGACACCGGCTGCGGCGTCGTCCACGGCTTCGCGCACGGCTCCGACGGTTGCCGTCAGGCGCTCCGGATCGTCTGCGGACAGCGGCAGCAGTTGCCAGGACCGCCCCTTGCGCGAGGCGATCCGCACCTCCGGCACGGCGTCGCCGATGATGATGTGCGCATTCGTCCCACCCAGCCCGAAGGAGCTGACGGCCGCGTAGCGGCCACCGTCCGAACGCTGCCAGGCGACCGGCTTGTCCGCCAGCACAAAGGGCGTCCGTTGCAGGTCCGCCGGTCGTGCTCCCCCCACCAGGGGGGCGTTGGGTGGGATCTCGTTGTGGCGCAAGGCCAGGAGGCAGCCGATGATGCCCGCTGCGCCTGCTGCCGCAGTGAGGTTTCCGATGTTCGCCTTGACGGAGTGGAGCCGACACGCGCCCTCGCTCGCCCCGGTGGACCGGAAAGCCTGGGTCGCAGCGTCGATCTCCAGGGCGTCTCCGATACGTGTGCCCGAGCCGTGGCCCTCGAGCAGGCCGATGCTGGAGGCCTTCAGCTCGGCGACGTCGAGGGCCTCTTCGATCAACGCGACCTGACCGTCGAACCCGGGCGCGGTGAAGCCGGCGCGCTCCCGGCCGTCGTTGTTCACGGCGGTGGCGGCGACCACGCCGAGAATCGGGTTGCCCTCGGCCAACGCCACGTCCAGCCGACGCAGGAACAGCACAGCGACGCCGTTGCCGTCGACCGTGCCGTCGGCCGAGGCCATGTACGGCTCGCAGCGCCCTCGCGGTGAGTGGATGCCGTCCTCGGCGAACCTGTAGCCCGCGTCGCGCACGTTGACCGCGACGCCCCCTGCCAGTGCCGAATCGCACTCGCCGGCAAGGATTGCCTGGGATGCGAGATGCACGGCAACGCTCGAGGACGAGCAGGCGGTCAGCACGGTCATCGACGGACCGGTGAGGCCGTAGGCGTAGGAGATCCGGCTGGACAGGTAGTCGGGATCGGTTCCGATCGCGAGCCTGGCGAGGTCGAGGTCACCACCGGACGAGGCCTGGTGGACTTCGATCCGGGCACCGTAGTCGCTCGTGCGCGCCCCGAGGAACACTCCGACGCGACCCGGCAGCGAACCGATGAAGCACCCTGCACTCTCCACCGCGCGATAGCTCGCCTCCATGATCACGCGATGCTGCGGGTCGGTCAGCTCCGCCTCGGACCGACTGAGGCCGAACGCCTTCGGATCGAACCCGAGGCTGTCGTGCATGGGATACACGACGGGCACGTATGCAGGGTCCTTGTAGATGCGATCCGGTACTCCGCGCCGCGCCAATTCCGCACGGTCGATTTCGCGCCGACCGGAGCGGCCGGTGCTGATGATTCGCCAGAATTCCGCTGTGTCCCGGACACTGGCGGCACGAATCGACATCCCTACCACGGCAACACGATCAGGCATCACATTACCCACTTCATGAACAAGCTCGACCTATGTGGGAGTTGCTCTCGACAGCAACCCATGAATGGAGACGCGGACCGTCCCTGGTCAATGGTGCGGCCCATGACACGAGGCCCGCGGCCCTTCACCTGGTTCAAGGCCGCCGAAGAGGACCTCCAGTGCCTCGCCGGCTCAGCTTGAACGCCTCCCGGTGAACGACGAGTAATTGCACAGTGGATTAGAGACTCAGGACACTGGCTGCAGCCAAGTTTGTCTCGCCAGCGAGACGGACGCAATGTGAGCTCAAATGCTCTGATGCTGCGCCGGCGGCGGCCGGTTACAGTCACGTGGCCGTGACGCTGACCTATGATCAGTGCACGGGATCACTACCGCTCATGACCGGTCGGCCGTCTCCTGTTGCGATATGCAGGCCGTTTGATTGATTCCTGAGGAGAGTCCGTGGCGAATCCGTTCGACGATGAAGAAGGCGCATGCCTGGTCCTGGTCAACGACGAGAATCAGCATTCGCTGTGGCCTGCGTTCAGCAGCGTACCGGCCGGCTGGACCGTGGTTCATGGCGAGGACACTCGCCAGAACTGTCTTGATTATGTTTCCGGGCACTGGACGGACATGAGGCCGGCCAGCCTGATCAGGGAGATGGGCGATGAACCTCGTTAGAAAGGTGTCGGATACATGGTGAGCGACAGCGAGTTCCGCAACCCCATGGACGCGCTGGTGGTCGGCAGCGTGCAGAGCCTCATGGGCGACACGAACATCGGCATCGATGACAATTTCTTGGACATCGGCGGCAACTCCATCGTCGCAGTGCGCCTCGGGCAGCTCCTGAGCAAAGAACTTGGGATACCCCGCATCACCCGCATCATCTTCAAGAATCCAGTGCTCAGGGACCTCAGCAATGCGCTCAGCGACCTGGTTGACGATGCGGTCTGACTGCACCGCAGTCGCCGCGCTCCAAACTGCTTGCCGGAGCGCGGCTACACCGCTGGTGTCCGGCAGCGGCGCACCACAGGATTTCCGCCGTCCCGGTCTCGACCGGCTCACGTTCTTTCTTGACGGCTCTCTCGGCCTTTGCCGGACATTCGACCGAAAGCCGAAGCCGTAGCAGGCACGCCTTGGTCGGCGGGCCGGCGGCGTTGGACGTGCCATTTTCACGATGCGCCCCACATGCTGAGCGCAGGTGGTGAGGACTCCACCTGCGTCAGCCGCGCGCGTCGAAGTCATCTGCACCCCTGCCACCACCGTCCAGGACGGGTGACGGAAGACAGCCATTAGTTTGTATGCAATCAGATCGGCAGCAGATCAGGATACTGCAGCGCGAGAGCCCATCTAAAGCCCTCTGAATTCGCTGACTCGCGCCCGGCTGCCGCAGCGATCTCGCAGAAGGCTGCCACAGGGGAAGGTGTCAAATGACTTCCGACGTAAGCGCAGCGTCGCCGCAGGACCTGTTCCGACGGACCAAAGTCAGCGCTGTCGACGAGCGGACGTTTATCTTCAAACTCTTCATCGCATACGCCATTTGGGCGCTCGGTGCGGCGCTCGCCCTGTCGAGCGGGCCGTGGCCGCTGCGGGCGCTGGGCGTCTTCTTGATCGGCGCGATGTATTCACACTGGCTCGAACTGCAACACCAGTGTCTGCACCACTCGGCATTTCGACGTGCCCGCTGGCACCGGATCGTCGGCGTCCCGCTGGGCGTGCCCATGCTGGTCTCGTACAGCCATTACCGCGTCCGGCATCTGCAGCACCACCGCTATCTGGGCACCGACCAGGATTCGGAGTTCTTCGGCTTCGACTCGCGCCAGCCCGTCACCTGGGGGGTCCTGGTCCGTGAGGCCCTGGCCTTCGGCCGGCTGGGCGGTGCGGTCGCGGACGTCGCGCGCGCCTGGACCGGCTCCTGGACGTACGACACCGGACAGATCGCACCGGCCCGCAGGCGTGAAGTGGTCGCCGAATACCGGCTGTTCGTGCTGCCGATCCTCGCGGCTGTCGCGCTCGTCGCACTCGGCCAGGGCAGACTGGTGCTGTCGGTGTGGCTGCTTCCCCTGCTGGTCGCGGTGCCTCTGCACTTCCTCGTCGAACTGCCCGAGCACATCATGTGTGACAACACGAGCACAGACGTGCTGCGGAACACCCGCTCCATAACCGGGAGTTGGTTCAGCACCTGGTACACCAACGGCAACAACCTGCACATCGAGCACCACGCGGCCATGGTCGTCCCGATCAACCAGCTCCGTCAGCGGCACGATCTGACGCTGTCGTACGCGAAGCACACCTCCTCCAGCTACCCGCAGTTCTTCCGTGCCATCGCCCGGGAGGCCACCGCCAACGGCCCAAGGGCCCGTGCGGCGGACGGCACCCGTGCCGAATAGCACCACCCTTGCCGAAGGGCGGAGCTGGTGATGCCGCCGGCCCACCGCCCACTTCGTCACGGACCGCGAGCCGGTGGAAGCCTCATGACGTCGAACCTGTCGGCGGCACTCACGATGGCCCTCCCCCGGCTCGTGGGCACGGGCGCGGCTCCTTCCGCCTGTCCTCGCCCTACCGGGTGATGGTTCGCAGGGCCTCATCGGCAGCACGGAAGAAGCGGCGGGGCAGGGAGAGCAGCGCCCTGAGCCATGTCGCGCAGTCGGCATGAACACCATCCCTGTCCCACCCGCGCAGTACCGGAGTCGCGAACGCATGGGACGCACTCAAGAAAGTAGGACGGCATGAGCGACACCTCGGAGCGGCCGCGCGAGCAGTCCCCCGTCAAGCACGCCCTGCTCGTGCGGCAGCTCGAGGAGCACGCCGCGGCGACGCCGACCGGGATCACCAGGCGGCCTGCGGGCGCGGGCGCTCCCTTGTCCTTCGCACAGCAGCGCCTGTGGCTCCTGGACCAGCTCGGCCCCGGGGACCCGGCGTACAACATGCCGTGCGCCCTGCGTCTGTCGGGTCCGGTGGACCTCGGCGTGGCGACCCGTGCCCTCCAGGCCCTGGTGCGGCGGCACGAGACCCTGCGGACCACCTTCACGTCGGTCGACGGCGAGCCGGTACAGACGATCGCCCCGGCAGACACCTACGCCTGGGAGCCCCGGATCGTCGACCTGCGCCGCGCGGACGACGCCGAGGAGCGGGTACGGGGGCTCGTGGCGGAGCACGCGCGGGCGCCGTTCGACCTCAGCCGGGGTCCCCTGCTACGGGTGACGCTGTTGACGGTCACCGAGCGGGAAACCGTCGCGTTGATCAACCTGCACCGCATCATCGCCGACGACTGGTCGATGGCGACGCTGACGACCGAGTTCGGCCGTCTCTACGACGCCTTCCTCGCGGGTGCCGCCGATCCGCTGCCACCGCTCGCCGTCCAGTACGCCGACTACGCCCACTGGCAGCACGAGCAGCTCGCGGGCGGCGCGGCCAACCCGATGGCGCGGGGGCTGGCGCACTGGCGCAAGCGGTTCAGCGGCGAGCTGCCCACCCTGCGGGTGCCGACCGACCGCTCGCGGCCGCCGGTGCAGACATACGCGGGCCGGACCCGGTCGTTCACCCTGTCCGCCGAGGTGACCGCCGGGCTGCGGGAACTGGGGGGCGCTTCGGACACCACCCTGTTCATGACGCTGCTCGCCGGATACTCGGCCCTGCTGCACCGCTACTCGGGCCAGGACGACATCGTCGTGGGCACGTCCGTGGCCGGCCGTCACCGGCCGGAGACCGAACCGCTCATCGGCCGCCTGGTCAACATCGTGGCCCTGCGCACGGAGCTGGCCGGCGACCCGACCTTCCGCGAGCTGCTCTCGCGTACCCGGCAGGCGTGCCTGGCGGACTTCGCCCATCAGGACGTTCCCTTCGAGCGCGTGCTCGAGGAAGTGCGGCCGGACCGCGATCCCAGTCGCGCCCCGCTGTTCCAGACGATGCTGTCGCTGCGCAACGTCCCCCGGGCCGCGCCGGACCTGACGGGACTGCGCATCAGCCCGTTCTGCGACGAGGACCGGGCCGAGGCGATGTACGACCTGAGCCTGGACGTGGTCGACGAGGGCGAGCGGCTGCGCTGCGACTGGGAGTTCAACGTCGACCTGTTCGTCGACGCCACCGTCGAGCGTATGGCCGCCCACTTCGAGCGGCTGCTGGCCGGTGCCGTGGCGAACCCCGATCTGCCGCTGTCCCTGCTGCCGCTGCTCTCGGAGCCGGAGCGGGCCGAGATGCTCACCCGGGACAACCGGATCTCCGTCGAGATCGCCCCCGACGCGTGTGTGCACCACCTCTTCGAGGAGCACGTCCGCGCCACACCCGACGCCGTGGCGGTGGTGGACGGGGAGGACCGGGTCAGCTACCGCGAGATCGACCGGCGGGCCGGGATCATCGCCGCCCGGCTGCGCGCGCTCGGCGTCGGCCCGGAGTCCCGGGTGGGGCTGTGCGCGCCGCGCTGCTCCGACTCGGTGGCGGCCTTGCTCGGCATCCTCAAGGCGGGTGGCGCGTACGTGCCACTCGACCCGGCCCACCCGGTGGACCGCCTGCGGTACGTGCTCTCGGACGCCTCCGTACGCCTGCTCCTGACCCGCCGCGACGTGGTGGACTCGATACCGGGACTCACCGACCGGGCGAGCGTCGGCTACTTCGACGACTGGCTCGCCGAGGGCGCCGGTGCGGCGGAGGGCGGGTCGGGCGCGGAGTCCGCCGTCACGCCGGTGCCGCACGCCGAACCGAACGCGGACAACCAGGCGTTCCTCGTGTACACCTCGGGCTCGACCGGCCGCGCCAAGGGTGTGATGCTCACCCACGGCGCCCTGATGAGCGCCTTCCGCTCCTGGGAGCGGGTCTACGGCCTGGGCACGGTGGTGCGCCGGCACCTCCAGGCTGCGAACATCGCCTTCGACGTGTTCACCGGCGACATGGTCCGCGCACTGTGCTCCGGCGGCACGCTGGTTCTGTGCCACCGTGAGACGCTGCTCGATCCGGCGCGGCTGTACGCGCTGCTCCAGCAGGAGCGGATCGACTTCGCCGACCTCGTCCCGGTCGTGATCCGCCGGCTCAGCGCCTATGTGGCCGAGCAGGGGCGGCTGCTGGACAACTTCAAGGTGCTGGCCGTCGGCGCGGACATCTGGTTCATGCAGGACTACTGGAACCTGGCGAAGCTGTGTCCTCCCGGCACCCGCCTGGTGAACTCGTACGGCATCACCGAATCGACCGTGGACAGCGGACTGTTCGAGACTCCGATGCCCGAGCGCGGCGACGAGGAGCCGGTCCCGATCGGACGCCCGCTGCCCAACACCGAGTTCTACGTGCTCGACAGCCGTCTCCAGCCGGTGCCCTTCGGAGTGAACGGCACCCTCTACATCGGCGGCCTTGCCCTGGCCCGGGGCTACGTGGGGCGTCCCGAGCTCACCGCCGAGCGATTCCTGGCCCACCCCTTCTCGGACCGGCCGGGCGCCCGCCTGTACAACACCGGCGACCTGGCGCGGGTGCTGCCCACGGGTGACGTGGAGGTGCTGGGCCGGGTGGACCGGCAGGTCAAGTTGCGTGGGTTCCGGATCGAGCTGGAGGAGGTCGAGTCGGTACTCGGCCAGCACCCGGACGTCCAGGCCGCCGCCGTGGTCGTCCACGATGACGCCCAGGGCGAGCGGCGCCTGGCCGGCTACGTCGAGCCGCGGGCGGGACGCAGCACCGACCCGGTCGCTCTCCTGCAGTACCTGCGCACCCAGCTTCCTTACTACATGGTGCCGTCCACCATCACACTGCTCGAGCGGATGCCGATGAACGCGAACGGCAAGCACGACCGCAGGGCGCTGCCCGCTCCGGCCCCCGTGGCGGACCCGGTCGAGCGGCCCGCCGCCGTGTTCGCCACCGCCACGCAGGAGCACGTCGCACGGATCTGGTCCGAGGTGCTGGGAGCCGACGAGGTCACCGCCGAGGACGACTTCTTCCAGCTCGGCGGACACAGCCTGCTGGTGCCACGGGTCTTGTGCGCACTGCGCCGAGCCTTCGGCGTGGACCTGCCGCTCATCACCCTGTTCGAGGCGACGACGGTGGAGGAGCAGGCCCGACGCGTCGACCTCGCCGCGTCGGCACCCGCTCCGTCCGGGGCCCCTGCAGGGGGCGCGCCCGAGCAGGGTCGGCTGGAGGCCCCCGCACTGTAGGCTCCCTCGCCGCAGCCGAGCGGCGGCGAGGCCAGATGTACATGATCTGGCGCCGGTGCCCGGACCGCACCGCCGACCGCGTCCGGCACCGGCCCGGGAGTGTTCCGGGAGTGCCCGGTTCGGTCCGGTGTTGGCCGGGACCACCCCGACCTGGGACGAGCACGGCCCCTGTGGCGATGATGAGCCAGGTCCACGGGTCGGCGGTGTCTCGGCCTTCAGCCGGATCAACGTGGTGCACAGAAGAGGCAGTTCCGCGTCCGCATGCTCCGGCCAGGGGCCGCGGCGGGTGGGCCCGGGGTCATCCTGGTCCCAGGCCGCCGCCTCGGCGGTCCCGTGGTGTGTGGCGGGTTTCTGGAGGTGGTGGCGTCGTCCGCCCGACCCGGGCGGACCGCGTCCAGGAGAGCGCCCCATGAGGTGCGGCCGGACTCCGGAGCGGCGACGGGGGAATACGGCCGGCCGGGCACGAACCGGTCCGAACTGCGGTCGCCACGTCCGTGGACGTGGCAGAACAACCGCTCATCACTGGTCGGCGCATCGGGCCGCGGCCAGTGTGAGCCAGAAGAGCGCATCCGCGCGGGCGTGGAGAGACTCGTAGAACTGGACCCGGAAGCGGGACAACAGGCCCGGCGCCCCACTTCCGGGCCCATCGACGCGCTGGCTCATGGGCAGCGGCCGTTCCTCACCTGCTTCGTCACGCGACGTCTCGAAGCGTCAAGAACGGCCGTCTCACAGGGCCCGGGATACGGCTCGGCGAGCACGGCCCGGGCGGGGACCTCGACCCGGAGCCGGGGTGCCGACAGCCTGCCCCGGAGCAGTGGGCAGGCCAGGCTCGAGGCATCCGGGGAACGTGCCGGGGACCGCGATCAGCGGACCCGGGCCACCACGCCGAGGCGGTAGCCGTTGGCCGGAGGCATGCCCCCGGGGCGGACGAGGTGGGGCACCGCCACGTCCTACTCCTCCGGATCCCAGCCGATGAGCAGGTCGAACAGACCCGCGTCCCCGTCGATCTGCAGGGACTCCAACGGGATCCGGTCGTGCACGAAGAGGCCCAGCTCACTGGCCGTGCCACGGACGGAGACGCCGGCCGCTTCCAGGCCCTGGGCGGCATCGGTGCCGGGCGCGGGGAGACGGGCGGAGCGTGCGCCGTCGCCGTCGACCGTGAGGCGCCAGGAGGGGCCCTCGGCGGCTTGGAAGTCGAAGGCAGTGGGCTTGTGCGGCCAAGGGCTCGTCGTTGCGCACGAGGTGGACAGAAACACCTCGACGGTGTCGAGTGCCACCTCGTCCGGCAGCGGCTGCGGGGCGCCCAGGGCGATCTGGGCGTCGTAGGTGCGCACCGCGATCTCCTGGAGCTGGTACCGGGCGACGGCACCGCAGGTGTGCGGCAGCTGCGAGGCGCCCCACCCGGTCCAGCAACCGCGATCCGGGCCGGCCTTTCGCAGTGCGTCCAGCAGTTCCTGCGTCGATGCGGCCAACCAGGCCGGCACAGCCTCACGCTCCCGGGGCGCGGCCGGGAAGCTCTCCGGCGCGGGCTTGGCCGTGGCGGCGGGCCCGGCGCTGATGGTGGCGGCCCAGCGGCGGCACCCCCGGCCCAGGTACTGCACCAGATCGAACAGCGTCCACTCGGGACAGGTCGGCACCTGCACGTCGAGGCTGGGCGCGGCGGCGACTGCGGCGCGGAAGGCGGTCGATCGATCGTCGATCAATTGCAGCAGATCGGAAAACTCCAGAGTCTTTTCCACTCCGGATGTCTATCACCGTGCTCCGGTAAACGGACAGCGTTCTTCATGGACGACGTAGCGCACGAAATGACCCGTCAGATACCGCCTGCCAAAAGGACTCCGCATGCCCGCATTTGCATCGGACAAATGCGTTCGGGCGATCGGCGGGACGAGGCGTGCCGCCCTTGTCTCGCCGGCAAGACAGGAAAAGAATCCGGCCTGCGAAGGCTTCGCGAAGTTCCCGGTTGTCTCAACAATGAGGGCGCGAACCCCGGTTCGCCATCGATCTTCGCCGAGAACTGACCCGGGCGTACTGGGATTCCCCCAGCACCGTCGGCAGTGATGCGGCGCCGGAAAGTTCGAAGGATTGGAGTTCCGTCATGGCGCCCCTTGAGGATGCCGCGTCCGAGCAGGTCGGCTCCGCTGAACCGATCAGGGCGCACCAGGTCGAGGTCATCAGGGCCTTGTTCGCGGACGTCCTCGGTGTTACCGACGTCGGCCCCGGGGACCACTTCCTCGGAATCGGCGGAGATCTCCCGACGGCGACCCGGCTCGTCCGCCGGATCCGCACCGAACTCGGTGTGGAACTCGCGCTGCGGGACTTCCTCAAAGACCCGACACCGGTGGGGCTGGCTGTCCGGTTCGGCGCCCCCGTCGCGAGCCTGGCCGAGCTCCTCGGTGCGGATGACGCCGGCCCCGGACCGCGGCTGCCGCACGTACCGGCTTTGCCGGACCCGGCAGGGGGCGACGCGGCGATCCACGCCGAGATCACCGAGCGACTGCGTCGGATCACGCCGGCTCTTTCCGCTGACTCGGCGGCTGCCACCGGCGGGACAGTGCTTCTCACCGGCGCGTCAGGCTTCGTCGGGGCCTTCATACTGGCCGACCTGCTCTCGCGCGGCCGGCAGGTCGCCGCTCTGGTGCGGGGCGGTGAAGCGCGGCGCGCCGAGCTCGTCCTGCATCTGGAGCGGCTCGGCCTCTGGCGGGACGACTACGCCGCCCGGCTCGACATCGTGGCCGGTGACATCGCCGAACCGTCGCTCGGCCTGGACCGTGCCACGTACGACGAGCTGGCGCAGAGCGTGGGCGGGATCGTGCACTGCGCAGCCTGGGTCAACCACGTCCTGCCCTACGCCATGCTCGCCGCGGCGAACGCGCACAGTGCTGCGGCGATTCTGGAACTCGCCGTGACCAGGCGCCGCAAGCCGGTGACCTTCGTCTCGACCAAGGGGGTGCTCTTCCCGGAGCACTACCCGCCGGAGACCGAGATCACCGCCGGGCCCGTGGTTGCGCTCCCCCCGGATCCCGACGGGTACGGCCGCTCGAAGGCGGTCGCCGAGGCCTACTTCGCGCGCGCCGCCGAACTCGGGGCCTGTGTGTCGGTCGTGCGGATTCCCGGCGTCTTCGGTGACGGCGGCGCGCGCCAGATCCAGCGCAACGACGCGGTGTGGAGCTGGACCAAAGCCATCCTGCTGACCGGGCGCTACCCGAGCAGCTACGACCTCCCCGGCAACGAGCTGTTCCAGGCGGTGCCCGCCGACGTGGTGGCGCACGTCGTCATCGACCTCGCCCGGCCGTCGGACGAACCGGGCTGCCGCTTCGTCAACGCCGTCCCGAACCGGGTGTGCAGCACGCGCGACTTCGTCGCCGGCCTGCGCGAGGCGGGGCACGCGCTCGAGCCCCTGGACGACCGCGAGTGGTACGCGGCGGTGGGCCGTCTGGATGTCGACGAGGTGTGGGTCGCCGCGGTGGCGGGCCAGCTCGCGACGCTGCCGGAGATCGAACTTCCGCAGCGGTTGCCCCGGTTCTGCGTCGATGACGAGCCGGCGGTGTCGGAGGCCGTCAACGCGGCGGCGATCTGGACGCCCCAGGACGTGGCCGGGTACATCCGGTCGCTGGAGAAGGCGACGGACGGTGACTGAGCCCGCCACCGCCCTGCAGGTGCCCGGCCGAGTCGGCGTCGGC